>NZ_VPAP01000005.1:0-150255 GCF_013419195.1 Acinetobacter sp. YH12099
TGTACACAGTGCACTGGGTTATGTATCGCCTTTTGAGTTTGAAGCAATGTACTATGATAAGATTAACCCGTTAGGTCAGGTGGCCTAACTTAAATAAAAAAGTCTCCGACAAACCCGGTACGGTTCATCCACAATTTAACTATAAATACTGTGCAAATAAAGATAGAACTCAGCCAAAAAAGCAGGCGGTATTTAATCGGCCTGGTTATGAAGGTTATGTGGACACCAAAAAACAATATAAATCGCAAGATTTATCGCAACTTTTGCCTTGGTCTAATAATGAACTGGTGGTTGATGCCAGACTTAGATTCAATGCCAATACCTGCGACTTTACAAAATATGATGATGAACAAATTCAAAAGTTTAATCAGGACTTTTTTGCTTCAGAAGGTGAACAACTCTTTTCTAATATTCAGGTGAATGCAGCTTTGCTAACGGAACAGTTATATAAAGATACATGTCTAAGAGATATGCAAAATCAGGAAGTATATAGCTTTGATGTTGAGGATGATGAATTATCTATTTATCAGCATTTTCCAGATTCCGTAGAACTGAATATTCAGACTGGAAAATATGAGCAAGCTGTTAAAAGTGTCACTTTTAATATTGAACCAGCTCCTGATAATGCTTGGTTGAGTTTATCACCTGCGCAACTCAAGGAGCTAACATTAGAGTATGGGCTTGCAGTGCAAGAGGGATGTAAGTTGTCTTTGTCTGTTTATAATGACCAAAGCCCGCAGTGGATATACCATCTTGGGTTCGGGGTTTATCACTGATCTGTTATTGATTAAATTTTATATGTATTTCCAGATTGCTTTTGATTAAATCGGATGGTTTATATTCAATTCAATAAATGAATATTATGCTCAATCCTATTTTGGATCATTTGGAGAGTTTCAGATCTAATTTGTTCAGGTAATAGATCATGAGCAATCTTCGTAAATCGGCTGGCAACTTCGCAAATTGAGTTAATCATTTCATCAACCTCTTGAATAGAAAGCTCTGCTTCCTGAATGCCCAGTTTGACAATGGCAGACCGAGTAATATCCAGTGCTTCACCCATAATATCCATTTGATGATATCCACCTGGGCCTTCACAGAAAGTAACGTCGTAGGCTGGGGCGAGTTTCCATTGTCCATTTTGAGACATTAAAAACGAAAAGTTTTTGCAATGATCATCTCGATTATTGAACACCACATTGAAAACAGCGCGCTTGAATGCAATCGCTTTTTCGCGAATATCATTGGTACAAAAGTGTGTAGCACGAAGAAAGTTGCTGTAGTCTAAACTCCCAGGTGATTTAAAATCAGCCCCTGTAAAGGCAGCTAAACTTTGCATAGGGATGCGCATGCCATCGCAGCGGTCAAATCTTTTTGAGGCAAATGCAGTTAGGCCATTCGGAAGAGTGAAGTATTGGGTGTCTGGGGTGTCAATATGACAATGACGCAAACATTCTGCATAAACAGTTTCAATTGCACAAACTTCAGGATGCTCTTGCTGAGCGGGAAATTTGATCAGCCAAGCTTCATGTTGATGTGAGTGAACTGTTGAGAATTCATTAGTGACAGGATCACGATAAACAAGTGCTTTTGGCCTTGCACCTTGTGGAGACCCGCCCATAATTAATAAATGCTGTAAAAATTCGGCACCTTCTCCTTTGAGAACTTCCTGAACTTCTTGAGCGAGTCTTAGCAATGGAATATTTTCAGCTAATGTTAACTCGGATGCTGAAGGTTCAAAGGATAATGCCCCCATTGCATGTGTACTAATATACGTGAGGCGTTCTAAAGGCCCAACTCGTGCTGGATTAAGTCCATTTTTTTTAAATAAGCGATCCATCAGGAGCATGCCCCAGCCATCGGGTAAGGCATCGTATATAGGGCCTGGTAATCCCATTTGATGTGCAGGAAAGTTCTTTCTTAATGGGTCACCTTTTAGCGGAAGTAGGTAAGATGAAAGCTCTAAACCTTTACTAATTGCTTCTGCGCTGTATTCAAAAGCAATCAATGGTCGACCTGTGATTGCAGTTGAGGAAACTAGTGTGCCCCAAAGCCAATATTCGCCCCATCCATTGTAGTAAACATCAAGTTTTTTGAGCATGGATTCATTTCCTTTTGATACGTTGGCGAGCCGTATTACTCTCATAGCGGAGCATGTCATCTACACTATTTAAATGTGGTTTGAAAAGTTCCTCTAATTCTTTTAATCGGCCGAGCACCATGGCAACACGTACTAAATTTTCAAATGAAACATTTCGACCAGCTTCTAGATTAGATACAGTATTCACACCAATACCCGCACGCGCAGCAACATCTGCCTGAGTCATTTCCAGATAAAGACGTTCTTTACGAAGCCTCTCACATAATAAAGCAACAACTTCTTCAGGTTTTTTGAATATTAAATCCATAATATTGTGTTTTACATTGTGATATCACCATTAAAACACAAAAAAATGGATTTATGAAATTATGCCAGTTGGTCGATAATGAGATGCTTGATTGGCTGATGAGATTCTATTGGATTAAAGAAATCTAATGATTTTAATGCATTTATTTTTTGCAACTACCTACGAATATGTCGTATTTGGGGCCCGAAACTGTGAAATAAAAGATAATAAAGAAAGTATGATTGGGGATAACATAATATAAAATCAATAAAAAAGCCCCAATCTTTCGACTGAGGCTTTTAAAATTCTGGAGCGGGAAACGAGACTCGAACTCGCGACCCCAACCTTGGCAAGGTTGTGCTCTACCAACTGAGCTATTCCCGCATGCGGTGTATAATACATGATGCAAAAATAGGGTCAATCATTTTTTGCATATCATTGTACTGACTGAATAAATAAACAACATTTTTGGAAAATAGTGCGGTTAAATGACTTAGGTTGTTTGTTTTATAAAAGTTTTCATTGTCTGCAAAAATATTAATATCACTTACAATGCGCTGCAGCTATGCGAAAAATAAAAGCATCAGACATAAAAAATCCGCAGTACTAAATTTCTAAAAATGAAGCCGACTGCGGATTTTTTAGGTGATTCAAAATAATTTTATTAAATTTAAATAATTGAATTTAATCAACATTATTCCACTGTTACGCTTTTTGCCAAGTTTCTAGGCTGGTCGACATCTGTACCACGTAAAACCGCCACATGGTAAGACAACAACTGCACAGGAATACTATACACAATTGGCGCAAGCAACGCGCTGACCTGTGGTACATAAACCACATGCTGGCGTTCTTTATCTGCAGGAATGCCGCTGTGTTCATCTGCAAATACAAACAGCTCACCACCACGTGCCTGTACTTCTTCCATATTGGATTTCAGTTTATCCAGCATGTCATCTTGCGGTGCTAAAATCACCACAGGCATGTCATTATCGACCAATGCCAATGGGCCGTGCTTTAATTCACCCGCAGCATAACCTTCTGCGTGAATATATGAAATTTCTTTCAGTTTCAAAGCACCTTCCAAGGCAATTGGGAATTGTGTGCCACGACCCAAGAACAAGCAGTGATTTTTCTCTACAAACAATTCAGACAAACGTAAAATTGCCGTATCATTTTGCAAAGTATCTAAAATCACTTTTGGTGTGTGCCATAAGCCTGCAATAATTTCAGCTGTTTCTGTCGCTGCAATTGCATTTTTCACCTGACCAATTTTGAGCACCAATAGCATTAATGCTGCCAATTGTGTCGTAAAGGCTTTGGTCGATGCCACACCAATTTCAGGGCCTGCGAGTGTCAACAAACTATGATTGGTTTCACGCACCATAGATGAAGTTGCCACGTTACAAATGGTCATGGTGCTAATATTTAAGCCTTTTGCAGCAGCACGTTTTTGCGTATCACGTAAAGCAGCTAAAGTATCTGCAGTTTCACCAGATTGTGAAATGCACACATACAATGTGTTATTCACAATGACTGGGGTGCGATAACGGTATTCGCTGGCAATTTCCACATGACATGGCAAGTTAATTAGCTGTTCAAACCAGTATTTTGCAATCATCCCTGCATGGTAGCTGGTACCGCAGGCAATAATCTGTACCTGTTGAATCTTGGCAAAATCAAGTTCAGCATCTTTCAGGAAATCTTCACGTAAAGCGTTGCCATTTAATGCTTGTGAAATGGTTTGTTGAATTGCTTCAGGCTGCTCATAAATTTCTTTGAGCATGTAGTGTTTATATTCACCTTTCGATGCATTGCTTACAGTTGCATCCAACTCTTTTACAGGGCGTTCAACCGTTTGACCGTTTACAAAAACTTCAATGCTGTCGCGGGTTAAGCGGGCGATATCACCTTCTTCCAAATACATAAAACGGTTGGTGATCGGCAATAACGCCAATTGGTCTGAACTGATAAAGTTTTCGCCAATACCGACACCAATCACCAAAGGAGAACCTTCACGTACCGTGATCAATTCATCTGGATAATCGGTATGGATAATTCCCAGAGCATAAGCACCTTTCAGTTGAGGCACGACTTGCTGTACCGCAACCAATAAATTCGGTGCAGTTTTAAGAGCATGGTTGACCAAGTGCGCAACCACTTCAGTATCCGTTTGAGAGCTGAACATATAGCCTAAAGCTTCTAGCTCATCTTTCAGTTCTTGATAATTTTCGATAATACCGTTGTGTACGACAGCAACATTGCCAGAAATATGCGGATGTGCATTGTTTTCTGTCGGTTTGCCATGTGTTGCCCAACGTGTATGGGCAATACCGAGTGAACCTGTGACTTGAGAATCTAGTACTGCTTGCTCAAGATTTGCTACTTTACCGACACGACGCTCACGCAAGACCTGACCTTGACTAATCAATGCCAAACCTGCGGAATCATAACCGCGATATTCTAAACGCTTTAAACCTTCAATGAGGATATTGGTAATACTACGTTCTGCAACGCCACCGACAATACCGCACATAGGAACTTCCTCTTATTTTTTCAATTTCTGTGGACGTTGATAATTTTCTTTAGTGAACTGTTTAGAACGTTCCACAGCTAAACACTGTTCTGCAACATCACGGGTAATGGTCGAGCCTGCGCCTACCGTTGCACCATTGGCAATGGTGACAGGTGCAACCAATGAACTATTTGAACCAATAAAGACTTGGTCACCAATAATGGTTTTAAATTTATTGGCACCATCATAATTGCAAGTAATCGTACCTGCACCAATATTGCTGCCTGCACCCACTTCGGCATCACCTAAGTAGGTAAAGTGGTTGGCTTTGGAGCCTAAACCAATTTGACTGTTTTTCACTTCAACAAAGTTGCCAATATGCACTTCATTGGCCAATACCGCGCCCGGACGTAAACGTGAGAATGGACCAATTTGCGCAGCTTCACCTACAACCGCTTGGTCAAATACGCTATACGGCTGAACTTTAGTGCCCGCAGCAATTTTGGTGTTTTTGAGGATACAACCTGCACCAATTTCTACGCCATCACCCAGTTCGCAATCGCCTTCAATAATTACGTTAATATCAATGCGAACGTCTTTACCTGCAGTGAGATTACCACGTAAATCAAAACGGGTTGGGTCAATTAAATGCACACCTTGTTGCATGAGTTGCTTGGCTTGGAAGTTCTGGAACTCGCGTTCTAATGCAGCCAATTGCACACGGTCATTCACGCCTTCTACTTCAAAAGCCAGTTGAGGTTCTACCGATGCAACTTCTAAGCCATCGGCAATTGCCATCGCCACAATATCGGTCAGGTAATATTCACCCTGCGCATTGTTATTGCTCAGTTTTGGCAGCCATTCATGTAATTTGGCATTGCTGACGCAGTAAATACCCGTGTTAATTTCCTGAATTTGACGCTGGGCTTCAGACGCATCTTTATGTTCAACAATCGCTTGAATTTTACCGTTTTCACGTACAATACGACCATAACCCGTGGCATCAGCAAGGGTAAGTGTCACCAAGCCAATTTGGGTTTCACGTGAAACATCGAGTAGCTTTTGTAAAGTTTGCTCTGTAATACAAGGTACATCTCCCGATAAAATCAGTGATACACCTTCACGTGGTAAAACAGGCAAAGTCACTTTGACTGCGTGACCTGTGCCCAACTGTTCAGCTTGTTCGACCCACTGTACCTGTTCATGCGCAAACGCATTTTGCACCAAAGCACCGCCATGACCGTAAATGGTAATTATATGATCTGCTTGTAATTTTTTTGCGGTATTAATCACGTGACCCAAGAGTGGGCGTCCTGCAAGAGGTTGTAATACTTTTGGTAAATTTGAACGCATGCGCGTGCCTTTACCTGCTGCAAGAATAATCACGGTGGTAGACATGTTGAATCCTAGTGATGGCTAAACCAAAGTAAAAGATAAATAAATATAAATACATAATGCGGCCCAAAGACCCGCAATAATATCGTCCAGCATGATGCCAAAACCACCTTCGACCTGACGGTCAATCACACGTATTGGCCAAGGTTTCCACACATCAAATAGTCGGAATAGGGCAAAACCCACAATTACCCAGACCCAGCTGATTTGATTGATAAAAATCAGGGGTAAAAAGGTAATCGATTGTCCTGCAAATTCATCCCAAACAATACGACCATCATCATGTACACCCATAACCTGTGCAGTACGTCCACAGATATATATGCCAACGAGGGACATGATGGCAATGGCAAAAAGGCTTGGAATGAAACCAAGCGCGAACCAAATGGGAATGAACAGTAGGGCAAAGGCCGAACCAAAGGTACCGGGAGCTTTGGGTAGTAGACCTGAACCGAAGCCAACACCACAGCATACAATCAGTCGGTCAGTCCAAGACATGGCTTTGAAATTAATCGCGGGTTTGTGCAAAGTGTTGGTATCCATGAAAATGAAGTGAACGATCTACGCCATTCTGTTCAAAGCTTAAGCGGTTTTGATTGTTAATTTTGCCAATAATATGAATAGGGGTATTCAGCGGTTTTTGCAAAAGCTGCTGATAATTTTGTGGGCTTATTGTAAAGCATAACTCATAGTCATCGCCACCTGCCAAGGCATATTGCCACTGCTTTTGTTGTGGTAATTCGGTTAATGCAGCATCTATAGGCAGTTGGCTGAGTTCAATACAAGCACCGACCTGAGAGGCTTTGAGAATATGCCCTAAATCTTGTGCCAAGCCATCTGAAACATCAATCATGCTTGAAGCCAGACCTTTGAGTTGTTGTCCAAGTTGACAACGTGGTGTTGGGTAGTCGAGACGTTGTTTTAAAGGATGATCGAGATGATCTAAACCAAAAGCGGCATCACCGACTTGTCCGCTGACGCAAATATAATCACCGACTTGCGCGCCTGAACGTGGAATGGCATGTCCTTGTTCAATCCAGCCTAAGGCGGTAACGGAAATGGTGAGATGCGGGCTTTGTGTGGTATCTCCACCAATTAAACTTACCCCAAATTGATCGCAACAATCATGTAAACCCTGACTAAACCCTTTGAGCCAGTCGTGATCAATTTGGGGTAGGCTCAATGCCAATAATATACTGTGTGGGGTGGCACCCATGGCGGCAATGTCAGATAAATTGACCGCAACCGATTTCCAACCAATCGCATGTGGGTTGGTATCGAGGGGGAAATGTCGTCCAGCGACTAAAGTGTCGGCACAAATGACCAATTGTTGTTGCGGCGGAGGGGTGAGCAGAGCTGAGTCATCACCGACACCTAAATCGACTGCATCGGGACGCGGTCTGTTGAAATAGGTCTCAATAATGGAAAACTCAGCCATACAACAATCGACTCAATACTTTGAATTAGTTGCTTTGTTGCTTTTCTGCTGCACGTAAGCTGTTGGCAAGACGGTCTAATACACCATTGATGTATTTGTGGCTGTCTGCACCACCAAAGTGTTTTGCCAATTCAATCGCTTCATCCAATACCACACGGTATGGAATTTCCAGATGTTGTTCTAACTCATAAGCACCTAAACGTAAGGTGGCGAGTTCAACACCATCGAGGGCTTGAATGTCACGATCAAGAACAGGCACCAGTAATGCATCCAATGCTTCATGATTGGCAACCACTTGAGTCAACAATTCATGATAATAGCCGAGATCCACTTTGTGCATGGCATTTTCCACACGGGTACGTGCTTCAATTTCATGTACTGGATTGTGGCTCATCTGCCATTCATAAATACCTTGCACAGCAAAACGACGTGCTTTACGTTTTGCTGCATAAGTTGCTTGAAGTGTTTGCGACATAGCGTTAAATAGCCTTTAACAAGTTAACCATTTCAATTGCAGTTAAGGCAGCTTCACTTCCTTTATTACCTGCTTTTGTTCCAGAGCGTTCAATTGCTTGTTCAATACTATCCGTAGTCAATACACCGTTAATCACAGGTAAGCCAGTATCTAAACCAACCACACCTAAGCCTTTGGCACATTCACCTGCAACAAAGTCAAAGTGTGGAGTGCTACCGCGAATCACTGCGCCGAGTGCAATAATGGCATCATAACCATTCGATGCAGCTAATTTTTTAGCCACAACAGGAAGTTCCCAAGCGCCTGGTGCATGAACAACGGTGATATTATCCTCTGATACGCCATGACGTTTCAATGTGTCAATTGCGCCATCAAGCAAATGCTCAACCACAAAACTATTAAAACGACCGACTAAAATCGCATAACGGCCTTCGCTAGCGAGATGTAATAAACCTTCAATACGGCGAATTGCCATAGCAACCTCGATTATTTCTCTGATGTTGGATCTGCGGTGATATATTCCACCACTTCTAAGTTAAAGCCTGATAAAGCATTGAAACGTAATGGTGAGCTGAGTAGCTTCATTTTTTCAACGCCTAAATCACGTAAAATTTGTGCACCCACGCCAATGGTTTGGTATTGCTGTGACAATGCAGCATTGGCTTTGCCTTGTTTCGGGGATTTAAGGCTGTCTAGAGCAGGGCCCAAGTCTTGCAATTGAGCTTGACCAATCCAGACCAAAACACCACGTTCACTGTTGGCAATTTCTTTTAAAGCACGGTCTAAATTCCAAGTTGCCGAACCATCTGCTTTTTTCAGCTTCAGCAAATCACGGGTTGGATTAAAACCATGCACACGTACTGTGGTAACGCCTTCTTTCGGCTCGCCTTTGACCAATGCCAAGTGAATGTCTGGGTTCCCCAGTTCACGGTAGCGATATAAGTCAAAAGTACCATATTCGGTGTCGATGCTTTGCTGATCCAAACGCTCTACAGTTTGTTCATTGGTCATGCGATAGTGGATTAAATCGGCAATAGTACCAATTTTTAACCCGTGCTTTTCAGCAAAAATTTCTAAATCTGGACGACGCGCCATCGTGCCGTCTTCATTGATGATTTCACAAATTACCGATGCAGGCTCTAAACCTGCCAAACGGGCAAGATCACAACCTGCTTCGGTATGTCCTGCACGGTGCAATACACCACCTGGCTGTGCCATGAGTGGGAAAATATGCCCAGGCTGAACAATATCGGCAGGCTTGGCATGTGCAGCGACAGCGGTTTGAATGGTATGCGCACGTTCTGCGGCAGAAATACCCGTGGTAATGCCTTCAGCAGCTTCAATCGACAAAGTAAAGTTCGTACCGTGTTGTGCACCATTGGCATCAACCATTAACGGTAGGTTTAATTGCTGGCAACGGTCACGACTTAAGGTTAAGCAAACAAGACCACGCGCGTGTGTGATCATGAAGTTGATATCTTCAGGGCGAACGTGGGTTGCGGCAATGACTAAATCACCTTCATTTTCACGATCTTCATCATCCATGAGGATGACCATTTTTCCTGCACGGATATCTGCTACAAGCTCTTCGACAGTATTGAGCGGCATCAACCTTCACCTTCTTATTTGTCTGAAACGACATTGAATGAGAGAGATGCATAGTCTAACGGTTTTTTACCTGTTTTGCCTATGCTTATCATTTTCATTGCGTGACTTATGGTTATACACAGTGTCATCAGGCTTGGAAAGAGGTGAAAAGGAGGATTTGCTGCGTTGCTGTAGATTGTTTAGGCAATTAAGATGAAATGCAAAATCTGTGAAAAATAAAACTGTAGAGGGCATAGGATATTATCGCCCTCATTCTCGCCTTCACTTGAGCCCAGTTGGGTTTTGGGAGAAGGCAAGAATCAGAGATGAGATAATTCATTAAATTCAGGTATAAGAGAATTTCTGTTTAGCGCTCACGTAAGGCTTCTTTGGCTTTGTTGAATGGTTTGATCAGATAATCCAACACCGTTTTTTCACCCGTTTTAATATCGACTGTTGCGACCATGCCCGGGGTATATCAAACGCTTGTCCTGCTTTGTTGCTGAGTTTGTCTGAATCGGTACGGATATAAACCCTTATCTTGGGATATTTTCTATTTCATATTACATCTTGTTTTGAGCGTTTTGGTTGTAAAATAAAACTGATTAAAAAATCCACAAAATGATCAACCTTTTTGACTGAGCGCTGAAAACATAAAAAATAAACGCTTTTCTGTGATTAATTGCACAATAAATGCAAAAAAGTCATGTCTTGCATATCCTTAATTGTCTTTGTGTGGTTAGAATATAACAACTGTGCCCAAGATCTCTCACGTCTGTTATGAATATATTAATCGTTGATGATCATCCGCTGTTTCGCCATGCCTTAATTCAGGCGGTTCGTTATAGCTTACCGCAAGCTCAAATTCATGAAACTGCTGCAGTTAATGAATTGTACGAACGTTTGGAAAATGGACCTGAGCCTGATCTTGTTTTATTGGACTTGAATTTACCAGGGGCATCGGGCTTTTCTGCATTGGTGCATGTGCGTGCGCAATATCCATCTATCCCAATTATTGTGGTGTCCGCTCACGAAGAAGCATCGATTATTCAACGTTCAATTGCGCATGGGGCGATGGGTTATATCCCAAAATCGGCACATCCGAGCCATATTGGTGAAGCAATTCGTCAAGTTTTAGAAGGTGAGATTTGGTTGCCGCCAAACTTGGCTGCGAATGTTAACTTTGACCCTCGCGCTGCAGATGAAACAGCTTTGGCTGAACGTATTCAGTCTTTAACACCACAGCAATTCCGTGTATTGATGATGGTGGCAGAAGGTTTGTTGAATAAGCAAATTGCCTATGAATTAGATGTTTCTGAAGCGACGATTAAAGCGCATGTGACCGCAATTTTCCGTAAATTGGGTGTGCAAAATCGTACTCAGGCGGTATTGGCAATCAATGCGTTAAATATTGAAGAAAAGAAAATGTAAGATGTGACTGATCTGTAAAAGATGAGTTTAAAACCGCTGTGTTGATCTGGAAGATTGAGCAGCGGTTTTTTTATTGGGTGGGTGGTTGGCTGATTATGACCTTTTTAAAAAGCTAATTCGCTTTAGGATGTGACATTTAGCGTTCAGGTTGTTGATGTGCTTAAAACCTAAAAGGAATATTGTCTTATTCCTTTAGCTGTATGGCATAAACATATTCAGGCTTTCATGTCGATAAAACTGACAAAAATCGACATGAGAGAGTTGTCATGTCGATGACATAAACATATTCAGGTTGTCATGTCGATAAAATGGGTAAAAATCAACATGAGCTGAATAGCTATCAGTCTAATGCAGGCGATATGCTTCTTTCAGATTCTTAGGCTTTGATTGTATCTGTACCCATAAATCCAATAGTGTGAAGTTGTCCGCAGCGGGAAAACCCGCCACTAATAAGAAATACATAGAAGGACGAATATGTTTTAATAGTAATAGATGAATGGTGATTTGAATAAATCATACCTAAGTGAGTAGGGGGCTTTCCCCTATATGGGTTCAACTTTTAGAATTCACGATAACCAAGCCCGCCAGCCGTGATATGTGCTAGATTTCGATCATAGGTAATTATTTGGCTTTCTTTTCCGATGGTTTTATTTTTCTGACTTGAGCATCTGTAAGCATTGCAATGATTCCACAGAATTGGGGGTATAATTTTGGGGGTAATTTATTATACCCCTAGTTATACCCCCAACAAGATCAAGCTTGCAATAGATAAAGTAGATTGCATTAGACATAAAAAAAGCTTAAACCCTTTAGATTTAAGCTTTTTAAGATCACATGAGACTTCATGAGAATAATGTTTGGCGGTGAAAGAGGGATTCGAACCCTCGATACGCTATTAACGTATACACACTTTCCAGGCGTGCTCCTTCAGCCACTCGGACACTTCACCATAGGCGGTGGATAATAACCAAAAAATAGTACAAAGCCAAGTTGAAAAATTTGATTTAGAGAAAAACTTTCAGCGTAGTGCTATGATTCTCAAAAATACCGTCTAAATCGAAGACACCTATGCAAAGTACTGCAAAAAAAGCAGCCTTACCCGTCATTACCTTGGCTGCACTCGGAGTTGTATTTGGGGATATCGGAACCAGCCCCCTGTACGCCTTCCGACAAACTTTTTTAACGGCCCATCTTGCAATTACTCAAGCCAGTGTATTGGGAATTTTATCCCTGATTTTCTGGTGCATGATGCTCACCATCAGCTTCAAATACGTCACTATCATTATGCGTGCCGATAACAATGGCGAAGGCGGGATCATGTCATTATTGGCATTGAACCTGCGCACCACCCGCATTGCCGAAGACAAAAAAATCTTTCTGATCGCACTTGGCTTTATTGGCGCATCACTTTTCTTTGGCGATGGTATTATCACCCCCGCTATTTCAGTATTGTCGGCTATCGAAGGGCTAAGTATTGCCACGCCTATTTTTAATCAATGGCTCGTACCGCTCTCAATTGGTATTTTGGCAGGACTGTTCATTGTGCAGCGTCATGGTACAGGTACGATGGGCAAATTTTTTGGACCACTGACTTTGCTGTGGTTTTTAGCCATTGGCGGTGCAGGGCTGCTCAGTATCATCCAAACCCCATTTGTATTGGCCATGGTCAGTCCACACTGGGCGTTTAACTTTGTAGTAGAGCAACCCTTTGTTGCATTTCTCACCATGGGTGCGGTGATTTTAACCATGACGGGTGGCGAAGCACTCTATGCCGATATGGGGCATTTTGGGCGGATGCCTATTCGCCTCGCGTGGTTTTTGATTGTCTTACCTTGCTTGTTATTGAATTACGCAGGACAAGGGGCATTATTGCTACGTAACCCTGCAGCGATTGAAAATCCGTTCTATATGTTGGTGCCTGAATGGGGCTTATACCCGATGATTGGTTTAGCCACAGCTGCAGCGGTGATCGCTTCTCAAGCGGTGATCACAGGGGTATTTTCAATGGTCAATCAGGCCATTCAATTGCGTTATTTACCACGCCTGACTGTACGTCACACGTCCGATGTTGAACGTGGTCAAATCTATTTGCCATTCATTAACTGGGCCTTATTTATTTCGGTGCTTATCTTAATTTTATTATTTGAAAATAGTGCCAGACTTGCCAGTGCTTATGGCGTGGCAGTGACCATGACCATGCTGTGTGGCACGATTTTAATTTCAGTGCTGGCCTATGGTTTTTGGCGTTGGCCGATGTGGAAAGTTGCCCTTTTTGCAGTGCCATTTTTAACCCTAGATTTAATTTTTGTGGCTTCGACCTCGCTCAAAATTGTGTCAGGGGGATGGGTGCCAATTTTAATTGGCGCCATCATGTATACCATTTTAATGACGTGGAAAGATGGTCGTGCATTGGTTTTCAATCGTTTGGAAAAAGATGCCTTGCCGATAGACCTATTCATTCACAGTATTAGTATGGGCAATGAAACCAAATTTGTCCCTGGCGATGCGATTTTCTTGACAGGTACGCCTAACATTGTGCCACATGCCATGTTGCATAATATTAAGCACAACAAGGTCTTACATGAACGCAATATCATGGTAACGGTCATCACGCGTGATATTCCATTTGTGGCGCAGCAAGATCGGATTAAAGTCGAAAAACTGGATGATCGTTTTTATCGGATTGCCATGTATTACGGTTTTAAAGATCAGCCAAATATTCCAAATGCCTTGAAACAAGCCTATGAACAGCTTGAGTTTGAATTCGATATGATGCAAATGAGCTTCTTTATTTCGCGTGATCGAATTGTGCATACGGTGGGCGATGGCATGTCACCGTGGCGTGAAAAACTGTTTATTTCAATGCAGCGCAATACCAGTCCTGTGAGTGATTTCTATCAAATTCCAACCAACCGTGTGGTGGAATTGGGTAGTCAAATCGAAATTTAAAAACTGCTCAATAGATTTTAAAAAACCAGCATTATAAAGTGCTGGTTTTTTATTTTTAGCTCAAGATTGGTTTTAAACAGATCTTATTGTTCCGTATCACTTGGTTGTAGATGGCTTAAATCTATATCGTTTACATCTGCGCCCTGTGCCGCAGGTGCTGTGGTTTCAAGCCGTTCAGTCGTGGGCAGATTGACTGCTGCTTGTTCAGATGCAGCAGGGTTTTGTGGTGCAGCATTTAGCGCTTCTGCGGTGACATCCACATCATCGCCAGCATTTACAGGTAAATCGGCTGAAGATGACAATAATGGCGCAGAGGTGGCTTGTATGTGTTGTTCGCTCACTTGCTCTGCCTGCGCTGCGTGTTGCAGTTCGGATTCAGTCCCGACAGGCATCGTCATCGGTACATTGTCTTGAGCCAGATTGGCTTGTTCGGCTGAAATTTGGTTTGCAGGCTGTTGCGCTATATTTTCTGCTGGACTTGTTAAGTTTGTATCTGTACTCGGTACAATGCGTATCTGACCATTGGCGATTAATTCTTGTAGTGAGCCTGCTTGCCCATTAATCGTGGTGCTTATTTTGACTTTAGATAAACTTTCTAAAGTATCACCTGCTTGAATGGGTGGTTCGGCAAAGGCAGAAATGCTGATACTGCTACCAACCAAAGCACAAGCAAAAAGATGAAAACGCATGTATTTCTCCATCAAAAATCGCAAAAATAAAGTTAAAACCAATTTAAATCGTCAATGACATCCAGCTAGAGCAGCGCAATGCGCTTGGGTGTCGCTGAGCGATGTCTTTAAGGTGTATTTAGCTTGGCAGATTCGCTAAAACGGATGCAATCAAATCTACCAAACTTGATCTAGACTGATGTCAAAAGTGCTTAAAACTCAGGCTGTGTATGGCTTTTGTGGTGTTATGGCGCGGGTTTTGTTTAATTGTTAGACGAACAAGAGGTGCTTCATATACAAGCTGTGAGTGGATTGTTAAGCTCGGGCAAACTCTGCGGATTTAGAGCGAAGTCACAGTAACGGTTATGGCAAGAAAACGGCGCAATTCCAACAACATTTGGACTCAAATTTTCAATCAAAACAGCTTGAAAGTGCTACTCGGTGTAGTGGCAACAGGGAGTTTTGTGATTGCTTTTGGTCAAGAAAAAATTAGCCAGTGGACTTCACTGGTGCCGAGTTCAGGAAATAGTGCTTGCCTAACCCAGTTCTATCGAGAAACGCCGCCCTATTTACTGAAAAATAGCCTGCAAAAAGACAGCTATCCGCTGTGTTTTAATGACTTTAATGTGATGTATTCAGGGGTATCCAAAACCCCGTTATGGGTGGCAGAAGCCTTAACACCAGCGCGTTTGAGTCAGCGGATTCCACGTGAAGATAACTTTCACGAAGAACCGCGCGTCAAAGCCGAGCATCGTGCGACTTTGCTGGATTATCGTGGTTCGGGTTATGACCGTGGACACATGGCACCGAATGCCGACATGACCAACTTGGCAGCTCAGTTTGACAGTTTTTCTTTGGCAAATATGGTGCCGCAAGCCCCTAAAAATAATCAGCAGGTCTGGCGTGAACTTGAAGAAGCCACCCGAGCGGTGGTGACTAAGCAAAAGCAAGATGTGTATGTGATTACGGGGCCAAGTTTTAATGCCAAGCGTCTAAAAACCATTGGGCAGGGCGTTATTGTGCCGACTGCGGTGTATAAAGCTGTGTATATGCCCAAAACAGGCGCGATAGGGGCTTATTACGCGCCCAATAACGACTCGTTACAGGTGCAAGTGGTGAGTGTCTGCTATTTAGAAGAACAGTTGGGCATTAATTTATTCCCACAATTAAGTGAAGAACAAAAGCGCAATACCTATAAATTGCCTTTGACTGCAAATGCTGTAAAAGCCAATACACCGATTGCCTACTCACATTGGGATGCAGAAAGCCAGTGCGCAGAAGATGTATCTGCTGAGCAATTACAAGCCTTGCAAACCGAATTTAAACGCTCAGGCAGTAGTCCTGCATCGGGTGCTAGCATTGATGCAGATACCCAAGATGCAATTGTGAAGCAATTGATTGAAGCTTTATTGCAATATATTTTACAGTTGTTGAAATCTTAAACTGGGTTAAGATGATGGATATTGCATCCTTCATGCTAAGGTGAATTCAATGTTTAAACCGTTTCAAAATGGGACTGAATCACATGCGATTCATGACTTAACCTTAGAAAATGATTTAGATTGCATCAATGTGTATGGCAATTTGCAAATCAGCAAAGATCAGGCGGGTTTACAGGCAGCCAAAGCACTACAGGCTTTTTTGAATGAAGTTGTTGCAACTTTGGAGCAGACTCCGAATCTGCCTGAAAAGTTAGATCGTCCCGAAGCGGGTGAAATTGAAAATCCATTTTTATAATGGATGCCATCTCAAGATATTAAATCTACTTTAATCTGCTCATCTAAGCCATTAAAAAGCCCGCTCAAACGCTTGAACGGGCTTTGTTGTTTTGTGTGTTTTTAGATAAATCCCAGACATCTTGAAAAGCTGTGGATTTAAAGTTTTGAAGATCAGTCTTCAGCTTTTGCCATAGCGCGATACAGCACCGCACCAATCACCGCACCAATCACCGCACCTACAATCGGTGCAACCCAGAAAGCCCAAAGCTGGCTGAGTGCTGCAGTTTCAGCAAAGAACGCCACACCTGTACTACGTGCAGGGTTCACGGAAGTATTGGTTACAGGAATACTGATCAGATGGATTAAGGTCAGTGCCAAACCAATTGCAATTGGAGCAAAACCTGCAGGTGCACGTTTGGCGGTTGCACCCATAATCACCATCAAAAAGCCAGCAGTGAGTACCACTTCAATCAATAATACTGAACTGAGGGCATATTTTCCTGGAGATAAATCACCATAACCGTTGGTCGCGAAACCGCCTGTGCCTGCAAAACCTGTCTGACCCTGTACAATCAGATACAACACCAGTGCGGCCAGAGTCGCACCAATAATTTGTGAAATAATATACGGTGCGAGTTCTTTGGCTTCAAAACGTCCACCTGCCCACAAACCAATACTGACTGCAGGGTTAAATTGACCACCTGAAATGTGCCCAAGTGCATAGGCCGCGGTTAATACGGTCAGACCGAACGCGAGGGATACCCCCACAAAACCAATGCCCAATTCAGGAAAAGCTGCAGCCAATACCGCACTACCACAACCACCAAATACCAGCTAGAATGTGCCAGCCAGTTCTGCGAAATACTTATTCAATTTGATTCTCCAGTGCTTATTTTTTGAGTTAATTGATCAAACTTCAATTAAATTTATCGCATTTTAGATCGATATTGTGATGAATTTAACATAAATTAAAGTAAAAAGAAGCAATCATGAAGCACGTTGCATCCGCCATTGTTGTGGTGTGTGCTGCGTCCATTGTTTAAACGCACGCTGAAAGGCACTTTGTTCTGAATAACCCAGCAATAGCGCAATTTCTTGCAGACTTAAATGTGGGTCTTGTAAATATTGTTCTGCCAATAAACAGCGTACTTCCTGCATGCGTTTTTGGTAGGTCGTGCCTTGCTGTTGCAAATGACGTTGCAACTGACGTACAGAAATATGTAATTGCTGAGCAATATGTTCAATTTGATACATATTTTTTTGCAGCCCCGTCAAAATGGCTTGCTGTAAACGCTGATCGGTTTGGGTGCTATTCGGTAGCTTTTCCAATAAGGCTTGTGCCTGTTGCAACAATAAATGCTGTAAGGTCTGATCGCCCTGATGAAAGGGTTTTGCCAGTTCGGAAACAGGCAGCAACACTTGGGTAATTGGCTGAGAAAAACGCACTTTGCAATGAAAATACTGCTCATACAGTGCAATATTTTTAGGCGCAGGATGATGAAAATGTACTTCGTGCAGGCAAATATCTTCAAACTGCATAAAGTGCTTCAAAAATTCCATCATCAAGGCAATGGCAATTTCATCGGTTAATTGTGTGGTCATGTGCACGGATAATTCTGACCAACGAATGGATAAGTAATCGTTTTGTGCTTCGACCTGCAACGGGCCACCATCGTAAATCAAGCGATGAAAATCGTGGTAACGCTGTAATGCTTCACCCAGATGATCACAGGACAAGGCTAAATACGCAATGATGCCTAAATGTTTGGGCTGCACGTATTTGGCAATTTCCAAACCCAAAGCAGGTTGTGGTAATTGTTGCTCCAAAGTGCTGAGCAAGTCACGCCAGAGGGCATAATCAAAACGTTCCAGATTTTGAATCTGATGTAATTTTTCTGGAATGGGCAGCTTTTTTGCTTGGTAATAGCACATCAATAAATGCCCTAAGCCACCATAGACCGAGCCCGTATATTCTTTGAATTGTTGCATGTGTTATCGGTTTATTTTTGTCGTCATTTGTCAATGATATTGATTTTTTTGGTCAAGATCTAGTCAATCTCACATGCCTATAGTGAACATCAGAGTCAAGATGTCCTGTGTTTAAGGAGAAATAGCGATGTGGAAAGGATTTCTAGCAGGTTTGGTGGTTGCCAATGGTTTTGAATGGGTGGCACATAAATATATTTTGCACGGAACGCATCGAGCAGGGCAGCGCCGTTATAGTCCTGTGCCTGAAAGTATGAAATCACATTGGGAACATCATCGTGAAGTGCGTAAAACCAGTTTTCACGATCATGGCTATGTCGAAGGGATTCGCAACTGGCGTACCAAAAATGAAATTGTGTCTTTGGCTGTGGTGGCAACGGTGGCCAGTGGCGTGTTCTATCCAATTTCTAAGGGTATGAGTTTGGCTGCGCTATATAGTGCTGCGAATTATTATTATATTCACCGTCGTGCGCATTTAGAGCCAGAGTGGGCAGTTAAGAAAATTCCGTGGCATTATGACCATCACATGAACAGCAATCAGGATGCGAACTGGTGCGTGACCAAACCGTGGTTTGATTATATTTTAGGAACGCGAGTCATTTCAGCACCTGCCTTACAGGAGCAAAATCCGTTAGGCATTGCCTTACCTCGGGTGATTGCACAGGGTTTAAACCATCTGTCTGCTGCATATTTTCCTGCCAAATGGGTCGAGAAAAAATTAGCTGTGGCAGAGCAGTTATCTTAACTGTATTGCAGCAAATGAAGGTTTGTACTGACAGCTTGGGCAAGTCTTGTCGCAAATGGTCAATGTTTTTGGTGTTTTTGGTCAATATTTCAGCTAAAGCTCTGCGTATATTGTGTGCAGTGAAATATCCACGGATGTTTCGGTTGAATATTGTGTGATGATAAATTGATTTTGTTGATTATTTTTTTATAAGTCTATTTAAAAAGATAAAAGAACCTCAGCGCTGTGGTTTTTTGAGTTGATAGGAGTCTTCGGACTCCTTTTTTTCTGCCTAAATTTTACCTTTACTTCAATTTTAAGCTAAAAAAAGTGCAATCTTCAGATTGCACTTTTCACAGTTCGTTTGCACTATGATTTTACAAACGCATTTCAATGCCTTGTGCTGCCAAATATTGTTTGGCTTCAGGAATGGTATGCTGACCAAAGTGGAAAATTGAGGCTGCCAGTACCGCATCGGCACCGCCTTTTAAAATACCATCTGCCAAGTGCTGTAAATTACCTACACCGCCAGAAGCAATGGTAGGTACCATTACACGGTCATTGATGGCACGCATGAGCGCCAAGTCATAGCCTGCTTTGGTGCCATCGGCATCCATTGAGGTGACCAACAACTCACCTGCGCCGTAGTCCGCCATTTTCACAGCCCATTCAATTGCGTCAATACCAGTGGGTTTACGACCACCGTGGGTGAAAATTTCCCATTTGTTATCACCCGTTTTTTTCGCATCAATAGCAACCACAATACATTGTGCGCCAAAACGTTGTGAGGCTTCTTGCACAAATTCTGGGTTAAACACGGCTGCAGAGTTAATGCTGACTTTATCTGCACCTGCGTTCAATAATAGGCGAATGTCTTCAACCTTGCGCACGCCACCACCAACGGTGAGGGGCACGAACACGGTTTCTGCCATACGTTCTACGGTACGATAAGTCGTATCACGACCATGATGGGTAGCGGTAATGTCTAAAAAGGTGATTTCATCGGCACCTTGTTCATTATAACGACGCGCCACTTCGACAGGGTCGCCCGCATCACGAATATCAAGGAATTGCACGCCCTTAACCACGCGACCATTATCTACGTCTAGGCAAGGAATAATACGTTTCGCTAGCATAAATTTTTCCAATTATTACAGCCGATTATGAAACTCACCCACACAAGCGCTACACCTTGGCAGATGGAGCGGGTATTCTATCAAACTTAGCTCAGGTTTTTCGCAGGTTTTCTATGTCGGTTTATACTCCTTTGACTTTAAAGGAAGTTCAGGTCTTTGCAGCGCCTTATGGATTGGAGGTGGTCGAGCTGATTCCCATTCAAGGGGGGATTCAAAATACCAATTATTTTTTGCGCTGCGACAATCAAAACGAGTACGTGCTGACCATTTTTGAAGAATTAGATCAGCAAGCGGCAGGTGAATTAATTCCTGTATTGCAGCATTTGGGGCAAGCGGGTTTGCCTGTGGCAGTGCCTTTATCCTATTCGGGACAAGCCATTCACCAATTAAAAGAAAAACCTGCACAAATTGCACCGCGTTTAATTGGGCAGCATCCGACACTGGCAACAGTGGCGCAAGTGGAAGCGATTGCGATTGCACAAGCCAAAATGCATGTGGCCTTACAAAATTTTCCTTTGCAGCGCGATCATGTACGTGATCATGCTTATTGGGCAGGGGTCGCACGCCAATTAAAACCAAGCATGCATGTGGCCGATCAAGCCTTACTGTCCAAACTTTTGGGCTTGTATGAAGCTTTAACCGCAGTCTATCCGCAGCGTCCCAAAGGTTTTATTCACTCGGATTTATTCCGTGACAATACCTTGTTTGCAGATGATCAGTTGCAAGGCATTTTAGATTTTTATGAATTAAATCAAGATGAATTGCTGTTTGATATTGCGATTACGCTGAATGATTTTTGTACCGATTTTCCTGAGCTGAGCTTAAATGAAAGCAAGGCGATTGCATTTTTAAATGCCTACGAAACGGTGCGTCCTTTAACCCAAGACGAAAAAGCCTGTTTGGAACTGTATTTGGCAATGGCGGCAGGACGTTTTTGGTTAATGCGTTTGCAGGTGGCTGCTAAAAATGCGGCAGAAGGGCGGACAGGCGCAGATATTTTGCAGAAAAATCCAGATGAAATGCGGAATATGCTGATTGAACGCTTAAAGTTTGTGACAGCTTGAGGGATATAGAACATGCGTGATCAAGGGCGTTTAGTCGAATGGTTTGATGAGCAGGGTTATGGGTTTATTCAGCCGAATGACCACCAAAAAGATCGCGTGTTTTTACACATTAAGGACTTCGCCCGACAAGGGCCACGTCCAATTGTGGGCTGTGCCTTGGAATATACCGTAACTGTGGATGAGCGCGGACGTTACCGAGCACAGCAAGCGGTGTATTTAAAAGCTTCGCAGACCAAAGCAGCAAAGGCATCTGCTGTGAGTGCGAAAACATCCAACATCACGCAAAAAATGCAGCCGATGCAAATATTATGTGTGGCTTATATTGTTGCTTTGGCTTTGCTGACGCTGTTGGGATTGCTCAGCGGCATGTTGTTATTATTCATCAGTTTGATGAATGCGCTGAGTTATTGGCTGTATGCACAAGATAAAGAAGCTGCACAGCAGGGCGGGCGTCGTATTCCTGAAAATAATTTGCATATCGTGGCTTTTTTAGGGGGCTGGCCTGCAGCATGGTTAGCACAACAAAAATTACGCCATAAAACACAAAAACAACCCTTTGGTAAGATTTATTTTTGTACGATAGGCTTAAATATCTTGCTGATTTTATGGTTAATTTCTCCGTTGAATCAGCTCAGTATCTAATTGGGAATATTGTTCCAGTAACAGGCTTGTCAGGTGCATTATGTCAGAAGCAGAGCATTCATATTCAGTAGATCAAGACCCACATCGTTCATTGACCATGATTTTATATGTGCTGTATATCGTGGCGATTTTTTCTGCGGGGATATTGGCCATTATTGCCTTAATCATCAACTATTTAAAACGTAGTGATGTACAAGGTTCAATTTTTGCCAGTCATTTTACTTGGCAAATTCGCAGCTTCTGGTGGTATCTGTTTTGGAATATTGTGGCCTTTGTGCCGTTCTTTTTGGTGTTCTTTAGTCCAGATGCGCAAAGCTTTGCCAGTATGACTTTGGCTGCGACACTTTTCTGTATCGCAGTGGTTGCTATTTCGTGGTTATGGATTGTTTACCGTGCTATACGCGGTTTAATTCGCGTGAATGATAATTTACCGATGTATCATTAAATTCACGTTCGTTCGTCTTTTTAAGATGTTTTGAGCGATCTTGCCTAGATGCTGTTCATTCAACTTTTTGGGATGATGTGTTTCGTTTTAAAAATTTTGGTCGCCATTCGCTGACCAGCACGCCTAAAACCACCAGTAGTCCACCGAACAACGCCAGAACTGCCAAGCGCTCGCCTGCCAAACGTCCAATCAATGCGGCCCAAACAGGCTCACCTGCATAAATAATAGCAGCTTGCGCAGGGTCTACTTGTCGTTGCGCCCAGTTCATCACCAATTGAATCACGGCACTGGCAATGCCTAAGCCGAGCAAAACAGCAAGGAGTGACCACTGAAATTCGGGCAATTGAGTTTCTCCAACCCATGGTGCAATCGCAAAACACAATAACGATGCACAACCCAGTTGGATGAGGGTAACGCGCTTTAAATTGACCCGATTGGCAAAATAGCTAATTAAAATAATTTCAAAGGCAATCGCAATTGAACCGATTAAAGTAATGGCTTGTCCAAAACTTAACTGAATTGCGCCTAAGCCATTGCCTGTTAAAAAGACCAAGCCTACAAATGCCAAAATAGCACCCAACCAAGTCATGACATGCGGACGTTGATCAAAGCATAACCACAGCAATAGCGGTACAAGCGGGACATACAGCGCCGTTAAAAAGGCCGATTCGCTACTGCTGATACTTTGTAAGCCAATGGTTTGAGTGACATAACCTAGCGCAATGACTGCGCCTATGGCAAAGCCTGCATAGAGTTCATCGATGCTAAAACCACGTAAGCTTCGCCATGAAATCAGCCCCACGGCCAACGTGGCTGCGGCAAAACGTAAGCCTACAAACAGTACTGGACTGCTGAAGTTCAAACCGTATTGCACGGTAATGAAGGTTGCACCCCAAATTAAGGTAATCAAAATGAGCGCCAGTTGCGGCGCTTTGCTGCGAAGCATTGGTGAAAGCTGAGACATAGAACCAGTGGGAGATGAAGAAAACTCAAAATGAGTAAAATAAAATCAAAATAAAAAAGAGGTCCGCAGACCTCTTTAAAAATACGCGGCAGAATTACAAAGATTGCTCATCTAAAAGCAACTGTGCCTCACGCAGGCTTAACGTGCCTTCGTAAATTGCACGACCTGTAATCGCACCTAAAATGCCAGGCTGACCTTTTAGGTTGCGTACGTCATCTAAATTGGTCACACCGCCAGAAGCAATCACAGGTAAGCCTGAATATTGCGCCAAGTTTACGGTTTGTTCTACGTTCACACCTTGCATCATGCCATCACGGGCAATATCGGTATAAACAATGCTAGATACACCTGCATCGGCAAAACGCTTAGCTAAATCTGTTGCCTTCACGTCTGTGACGTTGGCCCAACCATCAGTAGCCACCATGCCATTCATGGCGTCAATGCCGACAATGATGTGTCCTGCAAATTTCTTGCAGGCTTCTTCTACAAAAGTAGGCTCTTGTACGGCTTTGGTACCAATAATCACGAACGATACGCCTGCATCCAAATAGTGTTCGATGGTTTCGAGTGAACGAATACCGCCACCAATTTGAATTGGAAGATCCGGTTGTGATTTTGCAATCGCTTCAACCACAGGTTTATGAATTGGCGTACCTGCGAAAGCGCCGTTTAAATCGACTAAATGCAAGCGACGCGCGCCTTCATTTACCCAGTGTTGTGCTGTTGCCACTGGATCGTCAGAAAATACAGTATCATCTTCCATACGACCTTGTTTTAAACGAACACACTTGCCATCTTTCAGGTCAATTGCAGGGATGATCAGCATGCTTTCGCTCCTTGCCAAAAACTTATTGAATTCAATCTGTGCATCTTAACAAAGTATTGTTAAATATCTAAGCATCTGTTGTAGGTTTTGTTTTAGAGGGACGAATCCGCAATTTGAGTGAACTGTTTGGGATATGCTCGGGCAATAGACCCAAACGCCCCAATTCTTCAAATATCAACACAGGTGCGTAGGCATCGGCGGCAGCATAGGCAATTTGTGCTTCACTGAGCTGTTTGCATGCCCAGTTTGAGGTGCTGATACTTCGGCTTTTAGGGAAATGAACGTGAAATAATAATGCCATGGCATTTTTAAGCCCAAGCGGACTTTTAAAACCAAAACTGCCAAAACATTTGGATAGTTCAATCACGCTATTCAGTTGTATACCTTTTTTACGAAATAAATGGGCATCATTTTTCAGCCCAAAACCTACTTTAATTTGATCGCGATTGGCAAAAACTGGCTGCAAAAATTGCCAAATGTCATCATTGAGCTGAAATAGATAGGCTTTTTCTAAGGTTGCGAGCTGAATTAAATGCGGGCCTGTAGAAACTTCGCCTACATTAAACGTGGGTTTAGATTCAGAATCGAAACCCAAGACAGCTGCGGTTTTCAGTTCAGCTTCAATTGCTAGACATTGCTCTAGATTTTGAATCAGTACAATATTTTGACGCGCAATATTTTCAAACAGTGGCAATTGCCGAATTTCATCAGGGCTAGGCAGGGTACGCAGACGAGTGAGATCCATAACATTCAAAGCGGTAAAGAAGCGGTTTTAGCCTAAAGCGTTTTGCGGAATTTGGCAAAGTTTAAAAGATTGAAAATGCTGTGCAGGACAAAGATTGCAGCGAATATCCTGAAAAAATAGCCCAATAGATGGGCTATTTCGAAATATCAACCAAGTGGAATATTTTTGCTTAGACGTTGCTGAATATACCTGACAAGAAGCTGCCAATAATCGCCAAAATCATCAGCACAATAAAAATCCAAGCCAGTACTTTTTCCCAACCTGCAGTTTCACGTACCGCACCATAGCTATTTTGACGATCATCGCCAGGTGCAAATACCAAATATAAACCCATAATAATATTCACCAAAGGCACCAAAATCAGCAAAGATAACCAGCCAGTATGATTGCGGTCATGCAAGCGGCGGATGGTGAAAATAAAGCTAAAATAGAACGCAACGATATAAATGATCACGAGCAAGATCATGCCGATGCCCATAGAGCCAGAGCCGAGCTCTAGCAATAAATTGGGTGCAACAACGGCAATAATTGCAATCAGTACTGCAAGCCCCAAGCTGAGCAAACAGTTCCACGCTAAAAATGATAATCGACCAAAACGCCCCGCTGCACTGAGTGCAGAATCTTCTACATATTGACTCATTGTTGTAATTCCTAGATTTTTTGAATTTTCTGTCGCATACCGTATATTTGCTCAAAAATCTTGTGAGATATCTCTCTCACATCGCAAACATAGACCAATTATCGACAGACTCTCAGTTTATTTTGAATAAAAGGTATAAAAAACGCTTTAATTTTAAACACAAATCAATGTGCAATAAAAGTGAAAAACATTCACGCAAAAATAAAGCCGAGATTAACTCGGCTTTATTGATTGAAGCATCCTGAATATTAGATATTCCATTCCACAAAGTTTTTTAGTAACTGCAAACCAACAGTGTGACTTTTTTCTGGGTGGAACTGCGTTGCAAACAAGTTGTCTTGATGCAGGGCTGTACAGAAAGTTAAACCATAATCACAGGTCGCGGCCACGATTTTTTCATCTTGCGGTTCAACATAAAAACTATGCACGAAGTAAAAACGCGCATCTTGTTCAATGTTGTTCCACATAGGGTGGCTCGGGTCACGTTGATGTACCTGATTCCAACCCATGTGTGGCACTTTTAAACCTGCTACTTCAGGAAAGCGTTTGACTGTACCTGCAAAAATGCCCAGTGCATCTGCTCCGCCATTTTCTTCGGAATGTTGCATCAGCGCCTGCATGCCTACACAAATTGCAAGTACAGGTTTATTAAAGACCGCGTTGCGTACCACGTCATCAATGCCAGCTTCATGCATGCCTTGCATACAATCACGCATAGCACCCACACCTGGAAACACAATTTTATCGGCTTGTGCAATCAGTTTTGGGTCATTGGTCACATCTACCGTTGCACCCACATGCTCTAAAGCTTTCGCTGCAGAGTGTAAATTTCCCATGCCATAGTCAAGAAGGGCAATTCGGGTCATTAGAGTGTTCCTTTGGTTGATGCCACTGTATTTTCAGCACGCGGATCGACTTCACATGCCATGCGTAAAGCACGTGCAAATGCTTTAAATACGCTTTCAATTTGGTGGTGGCTGTTTTTACCTTTGAGGTTGTCGATGTGCAGTGTCATTAATGCATGGTTGACAAAGCCTTGGAAGAATTCTGAGAATAAATCCACATCAAAAGTACCAATACGTGCGCGGGTAAATGGAATATCCATAAATAAACCCGGACGACCCGATAAATCGACAATCACACGGCTTAAAGATTCATCAAGTGGTGCGTAAAAGTGACCGTAGCGTCGTAAACCTTTTTTATCGCCCAAAGCTTGAGCAAAAGCTTGTCCAAGCGTGATACCACAGTCTTCTACAGTGTGGTGATCATCAATTTCCAAGTCGCCATCACAATGAATATCAATATCAAACAAACCGTGTCGCTTGATTTGATCAATCATATGGTCTAAAAATGGAACTCCAGTGTTGAGTGTGCCTTGACCCGTACCGTCCAGATTCACACGAACTCGAATTTTAGTTTCGTTGGTATTTCTCACCACTTCACTGATACGTTGGGTCATAGACACGTTCCTCAAAAAACGTCAAAAATGATTGATGTAAAATGTTTTCGCTGTGACGAAGTCTCAGCATATTAGATTGCTCAGGAGGGTTAATCAATGCCTATTACCGTACATGCCTATACTTCACTGGAAAATACCGAAGTGCGCAGCCAGCTTGAGCGACTGTATGATACCAGCCCTGAATTTGGCGATGGGCAAGATGCGGTAAGCCAACTTGAGCAGAACTTGGCTCAGTATACCCTACTTTACACGGCAGAATTTAATACTAAAGTGATTGGTGCGATTTGGTGCACAGGGCAAGATGATCATCGTACGCTTGAATATATTGTGGTGCATCCTGCAAACCGTGGTCGAGGTGTGGCAGATCGTTTGGTGAGTGAGGTGTGCCGTATGGAAGAAGCCAAAGGTGTGCAGCACTTTCAGCCGGGTTGTGGTGCGATTCATCGTTGTTTGGCGCATTTGGGTAAGTTGTGAGTTTTTAAAAAGCTGACGTTGTGTCTGTCTTTTCAGTTTATCCGTATAGGTCAAAATTAAATTAGTATCGAAAATCCCTTCTCTTGCGCCATATATGGCTCAGGGATGAGGAATATCTTCCGTAAGAGGATGATGGGGGATTGAAGTATGGTTTTAATCGGATTTGTGAAAGAAGTTTATCTAAATCCTATATTGTTTTTTGTGCTTGCACAGCCACAATTTTTAGCTAAGGTTTAAATAGCTTTGCGTAGGCATCTTCCTACTTTGGCAAGACCCAAAGTAGGCAAAAGTCTTTTGTTACCCATACACGACATCCTTGTCGTGATGGGTAACGTGGGGCATCCGTGCCCCACATTCGCGTATCGGAAGTTTGTCAAAATTTAATTGGAAAAGAACTCATTTTTAAATTTTTGGGTGATATTTCAGCAGAAATAGAATGAGGTTGCTGTAAAAGTAAACATTTGCACTGAAAAGCGAAAAAGACTATTGACGATTTACAGCTGAAACTGTTTAATACGCGTCATTGGCGTGATAGCTCAGTCGGTAGAGCAACGGATTGAAAATCCGTGTGTCCCCAGTTCGATCCTGGGTCTCGCCACCATATTCAAAACGGTTAAACGTTTTCAATCCCTGATCCCATCAGGGATTTTTTTTGCATAAAATTTATGCGATCAAATAAAAAAGTGATGATTTTTATTGACTATTCAGCCGAGATACGGCTTAATACACGGCATTGGCGTGATAGCTCAGTCGGTAGAGCAACGGATTGAAAATCCGTGTGTCCCCAGTTCGATCCTGGGTCTCGCCACCATATTCAAAAAGCCTCAAACACTGTTTGAGGTTTTTTTTTCGCCTCTAGGTTGGTCATAGAGAATTATAATTACATGCAAAGCGCATTAAAATTCCAAGAAAAATTGCATACCCATAATAGATTTAAGAAAGTGAAAAAGACCGTTTATCCGAGTCAAGGTGAGCCAAAATTGATTTTCAGGTAGGCTATAAAACGTATACGGTTGCAGTGAAAAATTTTTTTCTTGCATGGTGTAAAACTGCATTGTCCTGAAATTACGTTGCGAGACAAGTTTATGAAATTTATAAAAATATATCCTTTGCTGCTGATATTGGGCTGTCCATGGAGCATGATGGTCCACGCGGATGACGCGGTGACCTTACCCACCCTGCACGTACTGGCCGAGCCAGAGTTACGTACAGAAACCGGGATTGTGCCGTATCAGAATGATGAAAAAAATCTCCGTGCTTTACAGCATCAAGTTATTCGTAATTCACGTGAAGCACAAAACTTTATGATCGACAGCCATGTGGTTGCCAATCTGGAAATTCAGCCCTTACAAGCACAACCCGACCTAAATTCGTTATCGCCCTTTCTACAACAGTATGTATTGAGTATTGCTCAGGGTTTACAGTCGAGTGATCCTACACAAGGCTTGTATATTATGTTGCAACCCTTTGGTATAAACCGTAGCAACAGTATGCAGCCCATCGATCGTGATATGCATATACAGCTCGACCTGAAAAATGTCAGCATTGGTGCGATTGAACATTCTATAAATAATTTTTCTGTACCTGAGCTACCGACACCGAAAAAGTAATCATTTTTCTTTTGAAAAAATCCTTAGCTTTGCCAGCGAAGCCTATATTTGCCGCCGCGAGAAAGTGGCAAATGCCTGCGCAGTTGAAAATTGGGGCTGTTTTCAGCCTGTGAGCTAGTCATGTTCTTCAGAGATCATTACTCCGTTATATGCTCAGCCAGTCGGGAACCACCGGGTCAGTTTTAATCCTGCCCAGAGCTGGAAATTGGCTCCATACGATGTTAAATATTATCAATTGAATGATCAGCGGGTGCTCATTGCCCAGACCAGTTTTAGAATTGATCAGGTCATTGATTAAATTTATAAATATTATGAGCATCGTTAAATGAAAGATCTGTTTTCTGATGACAGCTTGCGCTATAAACAGGCCCGTCCGGCTTATTCTGCAGAAATTGTCCAGGAAATTTTAAAGCATGTACCTGAACGAACTTTTGCCTGGGATTGTGGTGCCGGTTCGGGGCAGTTTACCCAGTTATTGGTACCACATTTTCAGCAGATTTTAGCCACAGATTTAAGTCAAGCACAGTTGGATTTGGCACCGCAGTGGGCAAATGTGAGTTATCGTATCTGCTTGGCGCAAGACAGCGGATTGGCAGATGCGAGTGTGGATTTAATTACCGTTGCACAAGCGATTCACTGGTTCAATTTTGATGCCTTTTATGCCGAAGTGCATCGGGTGCTAAAACCGAGTGGAATATTTGCTGCGGTGGGCTACGGTCTGATTCAAGCTGTAGATCCTGAGGTGAATACCGCAATTCAACGCTTGTATTTTCAGACCTTAAAAGGTTGTTGGGATGCTGAACGTCGTTATATTGATGACTTATATCGCACGATTCCTTTCCCATTTCAAGAAATCGTGACACCCGAACTTTGCCTGAAATATCGTTGGTCGGCAGCACAATTGCTGAATTATTTAAACACTTGGTCGGGACTGCAGCATTATTTAAAGCAACATACTGATACGCCCTTGCTTGAATTACAACAATTGTTGCAGCAGCAACCTGCTCAGGGCTTGGAAATTCAGTTTCCAGTTTTGCTGCGTTTAGGTCGCTTGGTATAAAAAGTCAATGTATTGAGTGATTTTTGAACTTAAAATATAAGTTGGTGAAAAAAGGATGTTTCTCCACAGGTGTAATTTACCTATGTGCGAGGTGTCCAATGTTAAAATTTTCTCTCCCTATTTTATTCAGTCTTGCGCTGAGTCTCCCTGCGACTGCTTTTGCCAATCTTGATCAGCCTTTACAGGTCTTGGATGATTGTGCATTAAGTGCAGAATATGGGCAATCCAACAGCTTAAATTTGCTGCATGATCAATACCGTTTTACCGCGCAAGATGTGGTAAATCAAGTTCGAGCTGAACAAAACCTAGACTTAGCAAGCAAATTTGCAACTTTGGGTTCTCGTTTTTATATCAACCCGCAAGGTCAAACTGTGCTGCAAATTCAACGTGATGTGGTGTCTTTGGGTGTGATTGAAACCACACTCAGTGTGGATGGTTTACGCCAGTTAGGGCAGCATTTTATAGATGAATTTAAAGCTTTGGCATTTGAGTAAAATGGAGTGCGTTGTCGCAAATGACCTTGTGACAATCTAAGACATAAAAACTTAAGACATAAAAAAACGCCCTGAAAAATCAGGGCGTTTTTTATTGCACGCGAATTATGCTGGTTGCGCAGATTCTTGTTGTGCAGGAGTCAACATGTGACCGTGTTCTTCGAAGTTTGCATGCCAAGATAATGCTTCACGAAGTAGGTGAGGAGTGTGACCACCTTTTGCACATGCACGCTCAAAGTAATCATTCAATGCATTGCGGTACATTGGGTGTACACAGTTGTCGATAATCGCACGAGCGCGTTCACGTGGTGCAAGACCGCGTAAATCTGCTAAACCTTGCTCAGTAACCAAAATGTCAACGTCGTGTTCGTTGTGGTCTACGTGCGCAGCCATTGGAACGATAGATGAAATGTCACCGCCTTTCGCAATTGATTTAGTCACGAAAATCGCCAAGTGTGCGTTACGCGCGAAGTCACCTGAACCACCAATACCGTTCATCATTTTGGTACCGCATACGTGGGTTGAGTTCACGTTACCGTAAATATCAAACTCAAGTGCAGTGTTAATGCCAATGATGCCTAAACGACGTACTAACTCAGGGAAGTTAGAGATTTCTTGTGGACGTAAAATGAATTTGTCTTTGTAGTGTGCAAGATTACCAAATACGCGATCGCCACATTTTTCAGACAAAGTCATTGAACAGCCAGAAGCGAACTTCATTTTGCCTGCATCAATCAATTCAAACGTACAGTCTTGGAGTACTTCTGAGTACATCACCAAGTCTTCAAAGTTAGAGTGTTTGAAGCCTGTTAATACTGCATTTGCAATTGAACCGATACCTGCTTGTAAAGGTGCCAAGTTTTTCGGTAAACGACCTTGTGCTACTTCGTTTTCAAAGAATGCGATCAAGTGATCTGCAATTGCTTGAGTTTCGTCATCTGGATTGGTCACGTTAGATGGAGAGTCAAGCAAGGTATCGTTAAATACAATACCCACAACTTTTGCAGGGTCTAACTGAATACCTTTGGTTCCAATACGTTGTTCAACGTGAGTTAATGGCACTGGACCACGTGTTGGACGTGCTTCAGGAATATAAATGTCGTGTAGGCCTTCAAATTCTGTGCTTACAGTGGTGTTGATTTCGATAATGACTTTATCTGCATATTCAACAAAGCTTGCAGAGTTACCTACAGAAGTTGTTGGAATAATTAAGCTGTCTTCAGTAATTGCAACTGCTTCAACAATCGCGATGTCTGGGCGTTTTAGCGTGTTGTTACGCATTTGCTCAACAGTTTCAGACAAGTGTTGGTCAATGAACATAACTTGACCTTGGTTAATTGCTTTACGCAAGGTGTTGTCTACTTGGAACGGCATACGACGAGCCAAAACACCTGCTTCAGTCAATTGCTTGTCTAAATCATTACCAAGACTTGCGCCAGTAATTAAGTCAATTTTTAAAGGGTTGGTTTTAGCGCGTGCCACCAATGCAAGTGGAACAGCTTTTGCTTCACCCGCACGAGTAAAGCCACTCATACCTACGGTCATACCATCTTGAAAGAATTCAGCAGCTTGTTCTGCGCTGATTACTTTGTCGTGGAGGGAGGCTAAACGGATGCGATCTAAAGACATGGCGAACTCTCGTAAAATACTAGACTGATACCGATTGTACCGATCAAAAAAGGTATTTTGCATAGGTGTTAGGCTAAGGTCTAATTTTTTGCCTAAATGGTGGTATAAAAATATAAAATAATACATAAATAATTGAATTTAATCGTTTATTTATATATCAAAAGGTAAATATTACAATTTGTTTGATATATTTTTATACAATTTTGATATGCACCATCTGAATTTTTTACTTTGATCGTCCATCCGATTTGCTGTTGGTCTGAAATTGGTATATAGCAAGCCAGATAGAGATCAAAAGCGTCAGCCGTTTAGAAGTGTTCACTCAAACTTTGTTTGATTTTTTCCAGCGTGCCAACATTATTTTTTTCTTCAACGATTTCAGGTTGTAACGGCAGGGTAATGATGGCTTCAAGACCACCGTGTTCACGGTTTTGAATGGTGAGCTCGCCCTGATGAATATCGACAATACGTTTTACAATTGCCAAACCTAAGCCACTGCCTTGTACAGTACGTGCTTCATTGCCGCGTACAAAAGGCTGCATTAAATCGGCAATTTGGTCTTCTGGAATGCCTGTACCGTTGTCTGCCACGCTAATCCGAATGTGTTCATCCAGCACTTCTGCAGACAACTCAATTGGCTCTGCACCATAGCGTTTCGAGTTATTAATCAGGTTGCCAATCAGACGTTTCAGCGACAAACTGCGCGCCTGAATTAAAGGTAATTCTTGTGCGTTAAAGCGAATATCCAACGGTTTAAACTGAATAATCAATTCCTGCAGCAAAACATTTAAATCGGTTTCTTGTAATTCTTCATCGGAACCATCACGCATATAAGAAATGAATTGATTTAAAATCGCATCCATATCTTCTACATCGTAAATTAAGCCTTCTTTTAAAAAATCATCATCGGGCATCATTTCGGCACTTAAACGAATCCGTGTCAGTGGCGTGCGCAGGTCGTGTGAAATACCTGCCAACATGATACGACGGTCACGTTCAGTCTGTTCCAAGGTATAAATCATGTGATTAAAGGCTTGGTTGACCTCACGAATTTCCTGCGGACCGTGATTGGTTTCTAAATAAGGTGCTTTGCCTGTTTTACTGTAGCTATTGGCGGCATTTTGCAGACGACGCAAAGGACGATTCAGCTGACGTACTAGAGTTAAAATAATTGCTGCAGCTAACAGTGGAATACCCAAAAGCCAGCCAAAGACCAATTCAGGGCTGTAGTTGGCATAGGTTTTAAGGGGTTCACGTACCCAGTTGCCATTCATTTCTGGGGTTTGAATCCAAATACGCGGGCTTGGTTTGAACTGGAAATAGACCGTGACATCCTGCATTTTTAATTCAGTTGCCAGTTTCTTTTCTATTTGTTGGGTAAAAAACTCTGCAATGACTTTTTCCCGTACATTAGGAAACTCACGTGGATCGGTTACATATTCAATGCCGACCCGATTTTTAAGCCACGCATCGACATCGACTTCGGCTTCATTGTGAAAAATGCGCAAATCTGGATTGTTTAAAATTTCCAGTTCAACCGCTAAATAGCGGGCGTGTTGTTGAATTTCAGGTAAATACAAGGTGCGCCAAAAGAACCACAACGACATAAACAGGCTAAACAACACCACAAAAACCACCAGTACCGTGGTGCGCATGGCTGCAGAGCGTGGTTTGATTTTGTCCAGAAAACGCTCCCAGCGGGTACGTTTCTTTTCAGAATACGCCACATAGTCGGTAAATTCTTGTGGGTCGATGGGTTCGAGTTTCACATCTTGTCCTGTGGCAGAGGTTGTAAAGCGAATTTAGTGAGTGAAATTTTATGATGAATATACTTGTTATTGGAATGTCTGTTCTTTAAATCTAGCACAATGATCGGTGTGCATAAATGTTGATCATTGCATGAAGATGTGAGGCTGAAGCCTCACATCATTTTCAACTTATTCCGCACCATCTGGAACAAATACATAACCGACACCCCAAACCGTTTGAATATAACGTGCACGGGCAGGGTTTTCTTCAATTAAACGACGTAAACGTGAAACCTGAACATCAATCGAACGCTCCATCGCACCCCATTCACGACCACGCGCCAAATTCATTAACTTGTCACGGGTTAAAGGCTCACGAGGATGTTGTACCAACGCTTTGAGTACTGCAAATTCACCTGTAGTTAGGGTCACGACCTGACCTTCACGTGTCAAAGTACGGGTCGATAAATCTAGTGACCATGGGCCAAAACCAACCACTTCCATTTGCTGACTTGGTGCACCTGGTACCTCGCGCACTTGACGACGCAATACAGCACGAATACGCGCTAACAGCTCATTTGGATTAAACGGTTTTGGTAAATAATCATCTGCACCTGCTTCAAGTCCTGCAATACGGTCAGAGTCACTGCCGCGAGCCGTCAGCATAATAATTGGCGTGTCGATGTTAGATTGACGTAAACGACGGCAAATACTTAAACCATCTTCAACAGGCAGCATAAAATCAAGCACGATTAAAGAGAACAGTTCACGCTGTAACAAACGATCCATTTGTGTTGCATCGTGGGCAGTTTTAACCACAAAGCCCTTATCTTCCAAGAAGCGTTGTAACAGGGTACGTAAACGCACATCATCATCCACAACGAGAATGCGTTCAACGCGGTCAGTTTCGCTGTGTACGGTATCTGTTTTTTCAGCAGGTACAACTAAACTCATGATGTGCTCCTTTATTCTTTATTGTCATCGTAAACAAAAAGTTGAGTTGGCTTTGAGTATACGATTCATTGGTATCTTTTGCATATGCTCTAAAGCAACAAATATTGCAGATAAAATCAAGACATAGATACCAAATATATACAGCATTCCCCTGTTAAAAACTGACATATTTGCCCGTTTAAGTCTAACATCAGCCTGAATTTTATTTAGATTTATAAAATTTTGCCGAATTGGCAAAAATCGCCAAAACACCACCATTTATAAAATTCATAAAACAATTGTGGATTTTATAGTCTTGGTCTTTATAATCATGGCTTTTAGTACTTATCCTTGTAGGATCACACACGATGACTGACTTAGTTCAGCAGTTAGCAAAAGAACTTGCCGTACGACCAAATCAAGTAGAAGCTGCCATCAAACTGATTGATGAAGGTGCTAGCGTTCCATTTATTGCACGTTACCGTAAAGAAGTGACGCAAGGTTTAGATGACACGCAGCTACGTCAGCTCGATACACGTTTATCGTATTTACGTGATTTATATGAGCGTCGCGAAAAAGTAATAGAATCACTCAAAGAACAAGATAAATTATCTGATGATTTATTGGCACGGGTTAACGCTGCTGAAACCAAAAATGCTTTAGAAGAAATTTACGCGCCTTACCGTCCAAAACGCACCAGTAAATCGTTTAAAGCTAAAGAAGCAGGTTTAGGCCCAATTGCAGCGCAAATTTTTGCAGAACAGGTTGAGCCAAGCGAAGCTTTAGCAGGCTTTAGTCATGCAGACTATCCTGATGCAGACAGTCAGCTAGATGCGGTACAACACATTCTGATTGATGAATGGGCACAAAATATTGCCTTAACCACAGAATTAAAAGAAATTTTTGCCAAAACAGCGGTATTAAAAAGCTTGGTTGCTTCTGAAGAGAAAAAAGAAGTGGGCAAAAAATTCCGTGATTACTTCGATTTTTCAGAAAACCTCAACAAAGTGCCTTCACATCGCCTATTGGCGATGTTGCGTGGTCGCCAAGAAAACGTCTTGGGTTTAAAAGTTGATGGTGAAGACAGTGCGCCTTTGGCACGTATTGAAACTGAATACAATTTAGATCAGATTCAGCCGCAAGCACGTCAGGACTTTTTAAAGCAAACGGCAAAATTGTTCTGGTTGGGCAAAGTGCGTCCACAAATCGAACATTCATTATTGACTGAAAAGCGTTTGGCTGCCGAAGCTGAAGCGATGGATGTCTTTGCAGAAAACTTGCGTCATTTATTGCTCTCTGCACCTGCAGGCGCACGTTGTACGCTGGGTGTAGACCCTGGTATCCGTACAGGTGTCAAACTGGCTGTGGTGAACCAATCTGGTGATGTAGTTGCACATAGCACGGTGTATCCATTTGCACCTAAAGAAGACAAAGCAGGCGCGATTGAAGAGATAGCACGTTTATGCCGTGAGCACCATGTTGATTTAATTGCGATTGGTAACGGGACTGCAAGCCGTGAAACTGAAGCGGTGGTGGCAGAAATGATGGCTGCACACAGCGACTTAAAATTGACGCGTGTATCTGTATCTGAAGCAGGTGCATCGGTATATTCAGCTTCAGAGTTGGCATCGCAAGAATTGCCTGAACTGGATGTGTCGATTCGTGGTGCAGTGTCTATTGCCCGCCGTTTACAAGACCCATTGGCAGAATTGGTAAAAATTGATCCAAAATCAATTGGTGTGGGTCAGTATCAACATGATGTGAATCAGGCAGGTTTGGCAAAAACCTTAGAAGCCGTGGTCGAAGACTGTGTGAACTCGGTGGGTGTTGATGTCAATACGGCATCTTCAGCAATTTTGGGTTATATCGCAGGTCTGAATAAATCAATTGCACAGCAAATTGTAGATTACCGTAAAGAACATGGTCGTTTTGATAACCGCCAAGCCTTGAAAAACGTACCACGCTTAGGCGAGCGTACTTTTGAACAAGCCGCAGGTTTCTTGCGTATTCAAGCAGGTTCTGAGCCTTTAGATGCCTCAGCTGTTCACCCTGAATCTTATGGTTTGGTAGAAAAAATTGTGGCTGCTAAAGCGACTACGGTTAAAGATATTATTGGTAATACTGAAATTATCCGTTCGGTGAATGCTGAAGAATTTGTGGATGAGCAAGTCGGCTTACCAACTATTCAGGATGTTTTGTCTGAATTGGAAAAACCAGGTCGTGACCCACGTCCTGAATTCCGTACGGCTAAATTCCGTGAAGATATTACTGAAGTGGCGCAGTTGACTGAAGGCATGCAGCTTGAAGGTGTTGTAACCAACGTGACCAACTTTGGTGCTTTCGTGGATGTGGGCGTACATCAGGATGGTTTGGTGCATATTTCTGAGTTGGCCAATGAATTTGTGGCTGATCCGCATAAAGTGGTGAAACCAGGTCAAATTGTTCAAGTGCGTGTGTTGCAGGTTGATGTAGAGCGTAACCGTGTGAATTTATCGATGCGTCCTGAAGGTTCGGCTGCACCTGCAAAAGCAGCGCGTGCACCACGTCGTGATCAAGAACAGCGTACAGAGCGTAAGCCACAAGCGAAACGTCCACAGCAGTCACGTCCTCAGACTGAGCGTCCACAAGCGAAAAAACCACAAGCCGCTAAACCACAAGAAAATAAAATTGGTGGTTTAGGTGCATTGTTGTTACAAGCAGGGATTAAAGGTTCGAAATAGTCTTTGAATTTTTAAGTTATATTAAAGCCTCCTGTTAAGGGGGCTTTTTAATATTTATGGTAGTTTCATGAAAAAATATAAAAAAATACCTTTTGGTTTTACCGGAGACTCTCAATTCTTTATTAATAAAGCAATTGTAGTATCAAGAGGGGTTTATACATTTGCTGAATATTTAGGTGCCTTGATTATTACAGGAGTAGCAACAACAATAAAATCACCAAGTTATTATTCATGGGATTTTTCAAATCATAGCATTATTGAATTATTTTGCAGTCCTTATTTTTGGGGAGCAATTGGTATTGGTTTAGTATGGTTTGGTCGTTCTAATAAGTCGCAAGATTTTGAGAATTTAAGTATTAGTAATGAAAACATAAAGTCATCTTTTGAAAAATTGCGAAATGATTACGATATGAAAGGTAGTGAAGCTAAAAGGATATTAGAAACCGAACAAAAGAAGGTAAGGAAGTTAACAGAAGATTTAACGAAGGCTAAACAAGAACATTCTAAACTCTACAGCAATTTTCTACAAAATTGGCTTAAAGCAACTATGATTGCTATGAAAATAGATAATAGTAAATTTAGGGTCACTATTTTTGTTTATTCTAACGGAAGTTTTTTTTATTTGAGTCGTTATTCTGCAAATCCCTTATTTGATGATATGCATTCTATTTCTTTTGAAAAAAATAAAGGGGTAATTAGTCAGGCTTGGGAGCATGGAGAGTGTATAGATATAGTTGCTTGTCCGATTTATGATCAAACTCCCGATAAATACTTACAATATATGGAAGATAAATATGGTTTTGATGAGGAAAAAGCGCGAAGATTGACAATGAAGTCATGTCAATATGTAGCTTTTGCTATTAAAGATCAGATTCAACCCTTAGGTGTTATTGTTTTTGAAGCCATAGATAGTAAAAGACCTATTACCACTCAAAAGGTTGGTGTAATTAGGGATTATTGTGCTAAACACCAGGTTCATTTGACCTCATATGTTAAGGAAGGTATTAGATGCGATACTATAGGGATGATGAAGGCTAAAGGTGATCTTGACTCAGTCGACATTGAAGAAGAAATTTTAAAAGAAATAAATGGTGTTGGAGCTGCTCATGAATAGATTAATTGATGTGATAGCTTTCTTTTGTATATCTTATCCTTATCCTTCGGAACTATCTGATGCAAGATTAACTAAAATGGTTTACTTGGCCGATTGGTTCTATTCATTAGCATATGAAGAGCAAATTACACAAATCAATTGGTATTTTAATCACTATGGCCCTTATGTCGATGATATTTACCTATGTGCAAAAAACCATAATGATAAATTTCAAATTTCATATGAACAAACAGCATTTGGTTCTGTAAAGACTGTGATTCAATTTATTGGTACTAGAGATGAAATAATTTTGACTACGCAAGTTGAAAAAATTCTTTATTTAGTTATAGAAAAGACTAAATCTATGTATTTTAATGAATTTATTGAATATGTGTATTCTACATATCCAATTAAATCAAAAGAAAGGTATGCATTTTTGGATCTTCCCAAATTGGCGAATCAATACAAAAAAGCTAGATTCTAAAAAAACCTCCCGATCGGGAGGTTTTTTCATTTAATTCTTATGAATTAATGATCGGCACAATCCAGCTACATAAAATCAGCATAATGCCCAAATGCCCCAGCTTGCGGGTAAAACTCACCAGTGGCGTAGGCGGCTGTTCCAGCTGTTTGGCATATTCCTGCAAACTCAGCTTATTGGCAGCTTTACTGGAAAATAAAAACACCCCTAAATCAATACAGATCAGAATCGTGCCCACATCGGTAATCAATTCCATCAGCTCATAATCCTGATGATACAGCGCCATCGCCACCTGATAGCCCAGAAATAGGGCAAAGGCAAAACACCCATATTGCAGAATAAGGGAAAAGGTCCGCATAGTCTTACTTTAACTGTTCAAAATGAGGGGTTTTATAACATAAAAAGACCTGTCATTAGACAGGTCTTTAAAAGGATTATTTTACCAGTGTTCACCCGGGAACAAACGGGCATACGCTTTTTGTACCCAGTTCAGCTTTTGTGGCTGACCCACCGAAGCCGATGAACTTGGGAACAGGTTATAACCAATCGACATCAGCTTGTTGTTAATATCCGGTGCAATCGCATAAGTGATTGAAGCCAAACGACCCAAATGTGTCGCAATTTTCTTCGGACGTTTCACAATCGCATAAGCAATTAAATCTGCCGCTTGCTCAGGTGAAAGGGTGGGCACGTACTTATAAATTTTGGTTGGTGCGATCATTGGGGTACGAACCAATGGCATATACACCGAAGTAATCGCAATTTTGTGTGTATGCGCTTCTGCAGATAGACAGCGACTAAACGCATCCAATGCGGCTTTAGATGCCACATAAGCCGAGAAACGCGTTGCGTTGGCTAATACACCAATCGAGCTGATGTTGATGATGTGACCATCTTTACGGTGCATCATCTGCGGCAAAATATTGAGTACCAAACGCACAGCACCAAAATAGTTGAGCTGCATGGTACGTTCAAAGTCGTGGAAACGATCAACCGACTCATGTACTGCACGACGGATTGAGCGGCCTGCGTTGTTAATTAAAATATCAATATGATCGACAGAGGCAAGAATTTGTTGCGATACAGCATCAATAGAGTCCATATCGTTTAGATCACAAGGGAAAACTGAAGCCTTGCCACCACGTGCTTCAATTTCAGCTTTGACTTGTTCGAGCGTTTCCTGAGTACGTGCCACCAAAAGCACATGCGCACCTGCATCGGCTAGCTTATGTGCCACGGTTAAACCAATACCACTCGATGCACCTGTAATAAGGGCAACTTTACCATTTACACGCTGTTGAAAAAGTTTCTCTAATTTTGGCTTCACGCTAATATTCCTGATTTAGATTCCTGAGTTGTCATTTTTATTGAGATTGACGATTCAAATTTCAGACTGAATTTGAACTGTTTTACTTGGCTTTATGATAGCCGATTGCACAAAAAAAGCTATGGAATAAGTGGTTGAATTTAAAAATGAATTTAGAGTAATTGCTCTATTTTTGTGAGCTGTATATCTTTATTTTTACCATGAAATAAAGCTAATGCAAAGACATACAAAGAAAAATTAAAATAAAAAAGCATCCTGTTGAAATTAATCAGCAGGATGCCAGTACAAAGTTTGAACTGATGAGTTTTTATACGGCTGCTAAAGCTTGCTCTAAATCGGCAATTAAGTCATCGGCATGTTCAATCCCGATGGATAAACGCACCATATCTTCACTCACACCAGCCGCTTTGAGTTCATCTGCACTCAACTGACGGTGAGTGGTGGTTGCAGGGTGGCAAGCCAGACTCTTGGCATCGCCAATATTGACCAAGCGTGTGAATAATTGCAGTGCATCAATAAAGCGGGTTCCGCCTTCACGGCCATCTTGCACACCAAAAGACAGAATTGCAGAAGGTTTGCCTTTCACATATTTTTGTGCCAACGCATGTTGCGGGTGATCTTTCAAACCTGCGTAATTGACCCATTTCACTTTTGGATGTGCCTGTAAATATTCCGCTACTTTTTGCGCGTTTTCAGTATGGCGTTCCATACGCAGGCTTAAGGTTTCTAAACCTTGTAAAATTAGGAATACGTTATGCGGGCTAATCGCTGCACCTGTATTGCGTAGTGGTACTACACGTGCACGTGCAATAAATGCTGCAGCGCCTAAGGCTTCTACATAGTTCACACCATGGTAACTTGGGTCAGGTGTATTTAAGGCTTTAAAACGCTCAGGATATTTGCCCCAAGGGAATTTACCGCTATCGACAATAATGCCGCCAATAGACGTACCGTGACCGCCTATATATTTGGTCAGTGAGTGAATAATAATGTCTGCGCCAAAATCAAACGATTTTTGCAAGACAGGCGTGGCAACGGTGTTATCCACCACCACTGGAATGCCATATTCATGTGCAATTTTTGCAATCGCTTCAAGGTCAATAATATTGCCCAATGGGTTGCCAATTGACTCTACAAAGACCAGTTTGGTTTTATCATCAATCAGGTCGCGTAAGCTTTCAGGCTGTTGATAATCGAAGAAACGTACTTCAATGCCTTGTTTAGGCAAGGTGTGGGCAAATAAGTTGTAAGTACCGCCGTATAAAGTTGATACTGAAGCAATGTTATCGCCTGCTTCGGTAATGGTCTGAATTGCGTAGGTAATTGCAGCCATACCCGATGCTAAAGCCAATGCGCCAATCCCGCCTTCAAGTGCTGCAACACGTTGCTCCAATACTGCAGTGGTTGGGTTCATAATACGGGTGTAAATATTGCCTTGTACTTTTAAATCAAATAAATCGGCACCATGTTGCGTATTATCAAAGGCATAAGAAGTGGTTTGGTAAATAGGCACAGCCACGGCTTTGGTGGTTGGTTCTGGGCTATAGCCTGCATGAATGGCCAAAGTTTCGTCTTTATAGGTCATGTTTACTTCATCTTCGTGAGTTAAATTGGTTTGAGTCTAGCACTTTTAAATATGAAAGAAAGTGTAAAAATGCTGCAATATTTAGCTGTAAATTTGATATAGCAGGCAAAAAGTCCTGTGCTTATCCGCTGATCGCTAGAGTTGTAACAAAGCATGCAAGATGTTTGTGGTGTCTTATTTTTTCTCCGTATTCAGGTATAATACCCGATTATTTTTTCGCTCATTAGAGCAGGGGCTGCTCATCTGAGCCCCAGATTTGGTTTTCTATTGAGGAGTCCTACGTGGCCCAATATATTTATACGATGAACCGAGTGTCGAAAATGGTTCCGCCTAAGCGCGAAATCTTGAAAGACATCTCCTTATCATTTTTCCCAGGTGCGAAAATTGGTGTGCTTGGTTTAAACGGTGCAGGTAAATCGACTTTGCTCCGTATTATGGCGGGCGTAGATAAAGATTTCTCTGGTGAAGCTCGTGCACAGCCAGGCATCAAAATTGGTTATCTTGAGCAAGAACCACCACTAGACCCGAGCAAAGATGTACGCGGCAACGTGGAAGATGGTGTGCGTGAAGCTTTAGATGCTTTAGAGCGTTTAGACCAAGTTTTTGCAGAATATGCAGATCCAGATGCAGATTTCGACAAACTTGCAAAAGAGCAAGAGAAGTTAGAAGCGATTATCCAAACTTGGGATGCACACAACCTGAACAATCAGCTTGAACAAGCAGCGGCAGCATTAAATTTGCCAGCTTGGGATGCTGATGTTAACAAATTATCGGGTGGTGAGCGTCGTCGTGTGGCTTTATGCCGTTTGTTATTGTCTAAACCAGACATGCTGCTTCTAGACGAGCCGACGAACCACTTGGATGCAGAATCTGTATCTTGGTTAGAGCGTTTCTTAAAAGACTTCCCGGGTACGATTGTGGCAATTACCCACGACCGTTACTTCTTGGATAACGTTGCAGAATGGATTTTAGAACTTGACCGTGGACATGGTATTCCATATCAAGGTAACTACTCTTCATGGTTAGAGCAGAAAAATAACCGTTTAGAGCAAGAACAGAAGCAAGAAGAATCTTTTGCTAAAGCCTTGAAAAAAGAATTGGAATGGGTACGTTCTAATGCGAAAGGCCAGCAAAAGAAAAACAAAGCGCGTATGGAGCGTTTTGAAGAGCTTAACTCGCGTGAATTCCAACAGCGTAACGAAACTTCTGAAATTTATATTCCACCTGGCCCACGTTTAGGGAACAAAGTGGTGGAAGTGGAAAACATCAGCAAGTCATTTGGTGATCGCTTACTTTACGAAAACCTTTCCTTTACTGTGCCGCCTGCAGCGATTGTGGGGATTGTCGGTCCAAACGGTGCGGGTAAAACGACTTTATTCCGTATGATGACTGGCGAGCAGCAACCTGATACGGGCAGCGTGACTTTAGGTGACTCGGTAAAAGTGGCTTATGTCGGTCAGATTCGTGACACTCTAGATGATGACAAAACTGTTTGGGAAGAAGTTTCTGGCGGTTTAGACATTTTGAAAGTGGGCGATTATGAAATTGCATCGCGTGCTTATATTGGTCGCTTTAACTTTAAAGGTCAGGATCAGCAAAAACGCGTTGGTGAATTGTCGGGTGGTGAGCGTAACCGTTTACAACTGGCAAAAATTCTACAGCAGGGCGCAAACGTGATCTTGCTGGATGAGCCATCAAACGACTTGGATATTGAAACTTTACGTGCACTGGAAGATGCAATTTTAGTCTTCCCAGGTACAGTGATGGTGGTATCGCACGACCGTTGGTTCCTAGACCGTATTGCAACGCACATCTTGTCATTCGAAGATGAGCAACCAGAATTCTTTACAGGTAACTATACTGAGTTTGAAGAATATCGCCGTAAGAAATATGGTGATGATCTGGCAACCAAACGTAGCAAATACCGTAAAATTGGCGCTTAAGTCTAAAAACTTGAGTTCTCATTAAAAAAACCAGCCGAGAAGGCTGGTTTTTTTATATTTGCTCGATGATGTGGTCCTGTGATCAACCTAGCAACATTTTTCTTAATCTAGATGTAGACCAGTGAGGTTTAAACTTCCCACTCATGTGCACATTCACGGCACTTCCATTTTTTTTGTGACTGCATAAAGGCTTGCATAGAAATTTTGAAATCAGGCAAATCACGATAAAACAAGAAACCTGCAATTACACACAGCACAAATACCGCCACAGTAATGCTTTGTAAGGTTGTGCCTGCACCATCACCAAAAATCCACATGGCGATACTGATCAAGACAAGAAGTAATAAGACAAATACCGCTGGAATAAGCATCACCAAGCTTTTTGGCACCACAGGACGCGGTGTTGTTTGACCTGCCTGCGCAACAGGCATGATTTTTGGGCTTTGACATTTAGGGCATCGGTATTGCATTACAACTCCAAAATTCTAATCTGATCGTTATTCTAACCAAATGTACGGCAAATCAAAAACAGTCTGTCAGAAAACAGGGCAATAAAAAAGCCCAAGTCATTGCTTGAGCTTTATTATAAGATGAAGATAAGTGAATTTATATTCATCTTGAATATGGCGTCCCTACGGGGATTCGAACCCCGGTTACCGCCGTGAAAGGGCGATGTCCTAGGCCTCTAGACGATAGGGACTTGATGAGGCAACACAGGTAAAGCCTTATTTAAACTTGGTGGAGTCAAGCGGGATCGAACCGCTGACCTCTACAATGCCATTGTAGCGCTCTACCAACTGAGCTATGACCCCAGTCTGTGTGAGCGCAATATTAGGGCTATTGCGCGCACACGTCAACAAAAAAATGAATTAAGCTGGATCAATTGCATCATTTTTCGGCAATTTGATGCTTTCATTCAGTTTTTCCCAGACTTTAACTTCTTTTTTGCTTGGTCCGCCAACCACTTCTAAGGCATGACGCAAACGCGCAAAGGTCAGGTCAGGACCAATGGTGACCATGGTTTGCATCACAGGTGTAGATGCGGTTGAACCTGCAATTGCAATAAAGAACGCAGGCATGAAATCACGCAATTTGATTTCCATTTGGTTGGCTAAATCCATTAGGGTTTGGCTCACCGTGTCGTTGTTCCAAGTAAATAGACTTTCTAAACGCCAAATTGCAAATTGTAGGCTTTGACGCACTTGTTCTTCAGACAGTTTTTTACTTTCAAACTGTTCCTTGCTCAAGCTTGGGAAATGGTTGAAGTAATGTGCAGACCAATTGACCGCTTCTGAGAGTAAATTAATACGCGGTTGAATCGCGGCAGCAATCTCTTCCAATTTGGCACGATCTGCTTTCCAAGCCAATAAGGTATCTAACAGCTCAGCAGGTGAAAGCGCTTTAATCCATTGACCATTCAGCCAATTGAGTTTTTCCACATCAAAGATAGGGCCGCCTAGTGAAACACGTTGAATATCAAAGTGTTCAATCATTTCGGCTAAGGTGAATTTTTCACTTTCATCTGGCATTGACCAACCCATGCGACCTAAATAGTTCAGCAAAGCTTCAGGTAATACGCCAATGTCTTTGTAGTAGTTGATTGAAGTTGGGTTTTTACGTTTAGATAATTTTGATTTGTCTGGGTTACGCAACAATGGCATGTGGCATAACACAGGCATATCCCAACCAAAATATTGATATAGCAATTGATGTTTGGGTGCAGATGGAATCCATTCTTCGCCACGAATTACGTGGGTGATTTGCATTAAATGGTCATCGACCACATTCGCCAAATGGTAAGTTGGTAAGCCATCTGTTTTCAGTAAAATTTGCATATCGACTTGCGCCCATGGAATTTCCACTTCACCGCGTAGCATGTCGTTAAATTTACATACGCCTTCGGTTGGCACTTTCATACGAATAACATGCGCTTCGCCTGCCGCTAAACGACGCTGTACTTCATCTGCAGACAAGTTTAAACCACGACCATCGTAGCGCGGGCTTTCACCACGTGCTTGCTGCTCTGCACGCATTTGATCCAGTTCTTCGCTAGTAGCGAAGCAATAGAAAGCATGTCCTTGTTCAACCAATTGCAAGGCATATTGCTTATAAATATCCATACGTTCAGATTGGCGATACGGTGCATGCGGGCCGCCGACATCTGGACCTTCTGCCCAATTTAAGCCTAACCAACGCAATGAATCCAAAATCATTTTTTCAGATTCTGGAGTTGAACGCAGTTGGTCAGTATCTTCAATACGAAGAATAAATTCACCACCGTGTTGTTTGGCAAAACATAAGTTAAACAAGGCGATATACGCTGTTCCCACGTGCGGGAAACCAGTAGGAGAAGGCGCGATACGAGTACGAACAGTCATAAGCAAAAATTAATTCAAAATGTAAATTGCAACCATTATAACGAAAAAGCCCAAGTACTTAATGTTAAATTCAACATTCTGTACTTGGGCGTTTCAACTGCATTTGAAAAGGGGATCAAAGGCAGTGAATTTAATGCGGAGTTATGAGTTATCTTGCGGGAATAAGGCTTGTACAAAACGGCTAAAACGCTGATTTTGCAAGGCAAAGAAATTTTGAGTTGGAGCGACATGAATGGAAGTCAGCACTTTTAAATCATTATTTGATTCAAACTTTTGCTTGTCTGCCTGTTTTTGTTGGGTAAGGGCTTTTTCAATTAAAGACCCCTTTTCCGCAGTTAAATGGGTTTTACTTTCAGTAGACTTGATCACAGCACTGTGACTGACTGTGCTTAAAGTGAGTAATGCTGCGCATATGAGTTTAGATTTCATCTTGATTCCCCCTTTCCTTTATGAATGAACTCACAATTTATAAATTGTTTTAATCACTTTAATATTTAATCACAAAAATCATAACAAAAGTAGATTTGCGTCACACTCTTAATAAGATCTTTATCATTATTTACTCACTATATACCGATTTTTCAGATGATCTTTGATTTAGAACATGTTGTAACAAACAACTGTGGAGATATCGTGAAGATTGTTACAAAAGTCACAATAAAATAGTTTTGAAGCGGGTTTGATTGCTGTGATGTCGCTTATTTTACCGTTGAGTCTAAAAACGGATCAAAGTTTTATTCACTTTTCATATATCTAATCCATAAAAAGGTATAAATTTGGAATAAACGCCGCATCTTGAATTAAATTGATTAAAAACAATTAATTAAAGCTAAATTATTTGAATTTAATCATTTTTTGCATGTTTTTTACAAATTGCGCAGCGCCTGAGCATTGCATATATTGAGCGACAGATTAAAGGTGATGTGTGCTGTAATGAAAACTCAATTGAAAGCTTTATTGGCTGCTGCGCTATTGGCAACAGGTTTTGCTGCAACGACTGCTCAGGCTGCAGATCGTCAGTTTTTAAATGTATCGTATGATGCGACCCGCGAATTTTATGATGAATTTAACAAGTCGTTTGGTCAGTACTGGAAAAAACGTACAGGTTTAGACGTCAACTTTAAACAATCACATGGTGGTTCAGGCAAGCAAGCGCGTTCTGTGGTCGATGGTTTAAAGGGCGATGTCGTAACTTTGGCATTGGCGAATGACATTGAAGAAATTGTAAAGTCAGGTCAAATCCAAGCAGGTTGGCAAAAAGAATTTCCTCATAACTCTGCGCCTTATACCTCGACCATCGTCTTTATGGTGCGTAAAGGCAATCCGAAAAACATTAAAGACTGGAATGACTTAACCAAACCAGGCGTACAAATTATTACCCCTAACCCGAAAACAGGTGGTTTGCCACGTTGGGTGTATTTATCGGCTTGGGGTTATGCAGAAAAGCAGCCGGGCGGCTCTAAGGCCAAAGCGCAAGAATTTGTGGGCAAGATGTACCACAATGTAAAAGTGATGGATTCGGCAGCACGTGCGTCGATGACTACATTTGCTGAACGTGGCATTGGTGATGTGTTGTTGACTTGGGAAAATGAAGCCCTTGTAACTTTAAAAACCTTAGGCAAAGACAAGTTTGATATTGTTTATCCATCTATTTCTATTTTGACTGAACCTTCGGTGGCAATCGTAGACCGCACAGTAGAAAAAAATGGCAATAAATGGTTAGCGACAGGCTATATCAACTATTTATATTCACCTTTAGGTCAGGAAATGGCGGCTAAGCATTTCTACCGTCCACGTAATGAAAAAGTCCTTGCAAAATATGCAGCACAATTCCCGAAATTAAAAACCTTCACGATTGATGAAGTGTTCGGTGGCTGGGAAAATGCACAAAAAACACATTTTGTGAATGGTGCGATTTTCGACCAAATTTATAATACTAAGCGTTAAACAGATATCCATTTTCGGCTAATCTTTTATTGGATTGGCACACAAAAAAATCTCTACGGAGATTTTTTTGTGCTTTAAAAAAGTCAAAAACGGTTTTCCCTATGGAAAGTAATATTTATCTACAAAAAGACGTTTGGAGCTTTGCCAAAACAAGGTAATAATGTGCAGTTACATTTTAGCTGTATTGATTGAACCTTATGTCGCATATTTCTGTATTACTTCATGAAACTGTTGATGCCGTGTTGGCAGATCGCAATACAGGAATTTATGTCGATGCCACCTTTGGACGAGGTGGACACACGCGTTTGTTGTTATCCAAATTGGATGCGCAGGCACGAGTCTATGCCTTTGATAAAGATCCACAAGCTTTGGCCGTGGCAGCAGAATTGGCGCAGCAAGATTCGCGCTTTCAGATTATTCATGCCAGTTTTGCCGATATGCAGCAAGCGTTGAATGATTTGGGCGTCACTCAGGTCGATGGTGTGATGGCCGATTTAGGCGTGTCGTCACCACAGCTAGATCAGGCAGAACGCGGTTTTAGCTTTATGAAAGATGGCCCGCTTGATATGCGTATGGACAACTCACAAGGCCCGACTGCGGCAGAATGGCTGGTGGATATTGAAGAAGAAGCCTTAGCCAATGTGATTTTTCAATATGGTGAAGAGCGTTATAGCCGCCGTATTGCCAAAGCCATTAAACAGGCGGGTTATATTGAAACTACCGCACAATTGGCTGAAATTGTAAAAGTTGCCCATCCGAAGTGGGAAAAAAACAAACACGCTGCAACACGTACTTTTCAGGCAATTCGTATTGCGATTAATAAAGAATTAGAAGATATTGAAAACTTCTTGCCGCAAGCCGTTGAGGTGTTAAAACCCGAAGGTCGTTTGGCGGTAATTAGCTTCCATTCTTTGGAAGATCGTTTAATTAAACAGTTTATTCAAAAAGAATCGAGCCTGCCTGAAGATTCGGGTTGGGGCTTGCCACAACAGCAACAAGATACACGTCGATTGAAAAAAATATCACGTGTGCGTGCCAGTGATGAAGAAGTCAAAGCCAATCCACGCTCACGCAGCGCATGGCTACGTGTTGCAGAACGATTAGCTTGAAAAGGCCAATAATGAAAACTGAAACCGTTGAAAAAAATCAATCTCAAGTGCGACTGAAAAAAATGGTCGCCTATTTTATTTTATTGGCGCTGGTATTTATCAGCGCGATTATGGTGGTGTTTCAAGTGTTTGAATATCGCCATGATTATCGTGAGCTGAGTTCTTATATGCGCGAGCGAGATGACTTAAATGCCGAATGGGGGCGTTTGTTAATTGAACAGCAGACCTTTGGTGCAACTGCACAAATTGGCACCCGTGCGGTGACGCAACTGCGTATGTATTCACCGCCCGCACCGCAAACTGTGGTGATTTCTTTGCCTACAACCTCAGAACAACAATAAGGCGAGTTGCACATGGTCGATACGCGTAAAAAGCAAACCCGAAAGAAACAGCAATCGGTAACTGGAAAAAATGCCATTCATGTAGAAATGTGGCGTTTTTACTTAATGTGGGCTGTGGTACTGCTGGTGTTCGTGGCACTGGTGGGACGGGCATTCTATGTGCAAATTATCAACCATGATTTTTTACAAAACAAAGCCAATGCCAATATTTTAAGAACTGAAAAACTAAAAGCCATGCGTGGGGTGATTTATGATCGCAATGGCGTGCCTTTGGCAATTAGTACCCCAATTATGAAAGTGGTGATTGATCCACGTGATTATTTTGACAATAAAAAGCTGTTTGATGAAATTACCGCAGAGCTGGAAAAAAATCCGACCAGTCGTAAATTGCAGCGTCAATTGCCAGATAAAAACTTGAATTTAGATGAACTTGCCGATGCAGTTGGGATGGATCGCCAAGAACTGAAAAATAAAATGAACGAGCGTCCGCGTTCACGTTATTTGGTTTTACAAAAAGAAGTGCCGCCGCAACAGGCAGAGCTGATTCTAAAACGTAATTTCCAAGGGGTATATACCGAGAAAAACTATAAGCGTTATTACCCGCAGCCACAGCCGAATGCACAAATTATTGGTTTGACCAATAGTGAAGGCACAGGCATTGAAGGCTTGGAAATGCAGCTAAATACCCGCTTGGCAGGCGTGGATGGCGAACAGCAAATCGTGCGCGATAAAAAGGGTAACCGTGTCAAAGACCCAGAAGTGGTGAGAGAGGTTGAACCGGGCGAAAATATTACCCTGAGTATCGACTCACGTTTGCAATACATTATGTATCGTGAATTGACTGCAGCAGGGGTGGCAAATAATGCCCGTTCAGCCACAGCAATTGCGGTAGATGTGAAAACGGGTGAAATTTTGGCGATGACCAGTTGGCCGTCGTATAACCCGAATGACAAAAAAAGTTTGTCCAATAAAGATGCCATGCGTAACCGTGGTGCGGTGGATTCTTTTGAACCGGGTTCGACCATGAAGCCTATGACGGTGGCAATGGCACTGGAAAGTGGCAAATATTCACCGAATACCGTGGTCAATTTAAGTGGTGGTTCAATGCGGGTGGGTAATCACACCATTCGTGATACTCACAATTATGGCTCACTGACTTTGGCGGGAATTATCCAAAAATCGTCAAACGTGGGTGTGGCGAAAATTGCTTTATCTTTACCGTATGCAACCTTACCGACTTTTTATAAGCGTTTAGGGTTTGGTGCGCGTTCTGCAGTGAAATTTCCGGGTGAAAGTGCAGGTTTAATTTTGCCGCCAAGCAAGTGGAATGTGTCGGAAGTGGCGACCATGTCTTATGGTTATGGTTTGAACGCCACTGTGCTGCAATTGGCAGATGCCTATGCCATGCTTGCCAATAAAGGCGTAAAAATGCCGCTGAGTTTATACAAATTAGAAGAACAGCCTAAAGGCGAACAAATTGTTGATGCTAAAATTGCCGATCAAGTTCTACTGATGATGGAAGCCGTAACGTTACCTGGTGGTACGGCACGTCAAGCCAATATTCCAGGCTATCGGGTTGCAGGTAAAACGGGAACAGCGCATAAACTTCGTGCAGACCGCAAAGGCTATTCACAGACTGAATATCGTGCCTTGTTTGCTGGGGTTGCGCCAGTCAGTGATCCGCGTTTAGCCATGGTTGTCGTGGTGGAAAATCCAACAGGACAGTATTATGGTGGTTTGGTGGCAGCGCCTGTATTTGCTCGTGTGATGCAAGAATCTTTACGTTTAATGAACGTACCTTTAGATAAACCTTTAGAAACTCCCAACATCCAATAACAGGTGACGCATGTCTATCAGCTTTCAAAATATTTATCGCAGTTCCCGCGTTGCAGATTGGATGATACAAGACTTTCAGGGCTTTCAACTTGACAGCCGCCATGTGACAGCAGGGCAAATTTTTATTGCCCTGACCAGTTTGTCGCAGCCTGAAAAAACCGCACAATTTGCACAAGCAGCTTTAGATCAAGGTGCTTTGGCGGTGATTTCGGAAACTGAACTGGCAGTTGCCAATAATTTGGTGGTGCCAGATGTGCGTCAGCGCATGGGACAGTGGCAAAAACAATATTTACAAGCACGACAGCCTGTACCTTTAGCGCGTATGCTTGCAGTCACGGGCACCAATGGTAAAACCACGATTTCCCGCTTAATTGCTGAGTTGTTAATGTTACAAGCCCAACGCTGTGCGGTAATGGGCACCACAGGCAACGGAATTTTGCCTAATTTGGAAGCTTCAACACATACCACTTTAGATGCCTTGCAACTGCAAAATGCTTTATACAGCTATGCACAACAGGGGGCAAAATTTGCCGCAATTGAAGCCAGTTCACATGGTTTGGAGCAAGGGCGCTTAAATGGCTGCGATATTGAAATTGCGGTATATAGCAACCTGAGCCGTGATCATTTGGATTATCACGGTACTTTAGAGGCGTATGCTGCAGCCAAAGCCATGCTGTTTCAGTTTGCCAGTTTAAAAGTTGCAATTGTCAATTTAGATGATGAATATGCTGGGATCATGTTGCAAGCGGCGCAACAGAACCCTGCGCAACCGAAAATTTTGACTTATTCCACGCAGCAAGCGGCAGACTATCAAGTACAGCAGATTGAATACAGTCTGAATGGTGTACGTTTCCATCTACAAACTGCTACGGCAGAATATGTGGTGCAAAGTCCGTTGCTCGGACATTTTAATGTTGAAAACTTGGTCGCGAGTTTAATCGCAGCAGAGCAAGCAGGTTTTGCATTACAGGATTTAATACACACGACTACACAACTCAAAGGCGCACCGGGGCGTATGCAAGTGTTGCGTGATGCAGAGCGTTTATTTGTGGTGGATTATGCACACACGCCAGATGCCCTAATTCAAGTGTTGCAAACCTTAAAACGCCATGTTAGCGCACAGCTTTGGGCGGTGTTTGGCTGCGGTGGAGATCGGGATCGTGGTAAACGCCCACTGATGACCCAAGCGGCATTGGACTATGCCAATGTTGTGCTTTTGACTTCTGATAACCCGCGTACAGAAGATCCTTTGCAAATTTTTGCCGATATGCAGACAGGTGTCGATTTGTCGGTGGCACAGAGCCATGAAATTCATGATCGTCGTGAAGCGATTAAATATGCAGTCAAACATGCACAGTCAGGCGATATTGTCTTGATTGCAGGCAAAGGTCATGAAAACTATCAAGAAATAGATGGGGTAAGACACTGGTTTGACGATGTGGTTGAAGTGCAATCTGCGATAGATGCACAGCATTGTTCACCTTCTGCTTATCCTGCCCAATAAGGAATTTGTATGCACACTTCCACCACCAGTACCGCAATTTTAGAACCTTGGACTGCCGAACAACTCAAACAGGCAACACAGGGTTATTGGTTCAATGGGCAAGCACCGCAAGGCGAGATTAAACGTATTTTAACCGATTCACGCCATGCTGAAGCAGGCGATGCCTTTTTGGCTTTAAAAGGTGAGCGTTTTGATGCGCATGATTTTGTGGCACAAGTAGCGACTCAGGGCTGTTCTATGGCAATTGTCACCCAGCCTGTAGACGCAGATATTTGCCAATTGGTCGTGCCTGATACCCGTTTAGCTTTAGGACACTTGGGCGCATTTCGTCGTCAGCAACATCCTCAATTAAAAGTGATTGCGTTAACAGGCAGTAGCGGTAAAACCACCACTAAAGAAATGCTCGGTAGTATTTTGTCACGTTTGGCACCGACTTTAATTACCCGTGGCAACCTGAATAATGACTTGGGTGTGCCGATGATGTTGTTGGAGTTGAATGCAAGCCATCAATATGCAGTGATGGAATTAGGCGCCAGTCATCAAGGTGAAATCGATTACACCTCAAACTTGGTGCAGCCGCAGGTGGCAGGCATTATCAATATTGGTACTGCGCATTTGGGTGAGTTTGGTGGACGTGAGGGCATTTGTCGGGCTAAGTCTGAAATTTATGCACATATTGCCCCACAAGGCACGGCCATTGTCCCTGCTGCCGATGATTTTGCCGAACAGATTCAGCAAGCGGTTCAGTCGGAACATCGTCTAAGTTTTGGTGCAGGCGGTGATGTGTTTGCGACAGACATTCAGTTGCAGCCACAATCGGCAAGTTTTTGTTTAAATACTGCCCAAGGTGTGCGTCAGATTCACTTGCCATTCGCGGGTGAACACAATGTACAAAATGCTATGGCTGCTGCTGCTTTTGCACTGGCAATTGGTGTGAGTTTAGATGATATTGTCGCAGGCTTGGAACAGGCACAGGGGGCAAAAGGCCGTTTGAACTTTATTCAGCAAGGCACACATTTATTCATTGATGACACCTATAATGCCAATCCAACCTCTATGCGTGCTGCAGGTGAAGTCCTTGCACAGCAAACAGGTGTGCGAGTTATGGTAATTGGTGATATTGGTGAGCTGGGCAATAGCGCAGCACAACAGCACTATATGTTGGGGCGTGATTTGGTGTCTATTCGTGGCATCAACTTTGTGGTGGCAGTCGGTGAATTTGCACCTGCGACCCAAGAAGGTGCGCGCAGTACCCAATATGGAAAAAAATTACAGGCTTTTGTCACTCAAGAACAAGCCTTGCCGTTTTTAATTGATCTGGTAAAAACACATCAACCTCAGTCCATGAGTTTCCTATTTAAAGGTTCTCGTTATACCCATATGGAAACGTTGATGGCTGCATTGATGGAGAAAATTTAAATGCTGTTATGGTTATTTGAACAGCTGGCGGGCTATAACAGCTCGTTTCAGGTGGTTCGTTATTTAACATTACGTTCATTACTGAGTGTATTGACTGCGCTTGGCATCGGTTTGGTGCTAGGCCCTGTGATGATTCGTAAACTGCAAGCATTAAAATACGGTCAGGCAGTCAGCTCTTATGCACCTGAAGGGCATGCCAAAAAAATGGGTACGCCAACCATGGGCGGGGTATTAATCCTGCTTTCCATTGGTATTTCGACCCTATTATGGGCAGATTTATCTAACCCTTACGTCTGGATTGTACTGGCAGTTATGGTCATTTTTGGCGCTGTAGGCTGGGCAGATGACTGGATTAAAATTCGCTACAAAGACAATGCGGGTTTGCCTGCGCGTAAAAAGTTCTTTTGGACTTCGGTGGCATCATTGGGTGCAGGTATTGCGTTGTATGTGATTGCAACCCAACAGCCAAATCCTGCACAAACTGCAGATATGTTGGATGTGTTGATTCCATTCTTTAAAGATTTCAGCATTCCTTTGTCTTTGATTCCACTCGGTGTTGGCTTCATTATCTTTACCTATTTGGTCATTAACGGTGCCTCAAATGCGGTAAACCTGACCGATGGTTTAGATGGCTTGGCGATTATGCCAATCGTATTAGTTGCGGCCGGTTTGGGTGTATTTGCCTACTTGGCAGGGGATGTTCGTTTTGCCGATTATCTGCATATTCCTTATGTGAAATATGCGTCTGAGTTGGTGGTAATCTGTGCCGCGATGATTGGTGCAGGCTTAGCCTTCCTGTGGTATAACGCGCATCCTGCACAAGTCTTTATGGGCGATGTCGGTGCACTGTCTTTGGGGGCAATGCTAGGTACGATTGCCGTCATGGTACGGCAGGAAATCGTATTTGCGATTATGGGCGGGGTGTTTGTGGTTGAAGCGATTTCGGTATTCTTGCAAATTGGTTCACTACGCATGCGCAATAAACGGGTATTCTTAATGGCGCCGTTGCATCACCACTATGAAAAGAAAGGCTGGCGTGAAACCCAAGTGGTGATTCGGTTCTGGATTATCACAATTATGCTGGTGGTTTTAGGTTTAATGACCTTAAAATTACGTTAAGCCTATCCAACCGAAAATTTTAAAAGTCGGCACTCGCCGACTTTTTTATGTCGTCCACTCTGGAGAAAATGATGAATTTGCTGATGTGTCCTGTATGTCGTCAGGTATTGCAACTGCATGATCGAACATGGCGTTGTGCCAGCAATCACAGTTATGATGTTGCGAAACAAGGCTACGTCAATTTACATGTGGTGCAACATAAGCACAGTAAAAATCCAGGGGATACACCTACTTCTGTGCAGGCACGCCGTGCATTTTTAAGTGCAGGGCATTATGCGCCCTTGCAACAGGCAGTGGTGCAAAAAATTCGCACCTTACGCATCGAAAATTTGTTGGATATTGGCTGTGGTGAAGGCTATTACACCGCTGCCATGCAAGGCGAAGTGTTGCAGTGTGTCGGGGTGGATATTGCCAAGAATGCCGTACAAGTGGCGGCGAAACTGAATCCCGCAGTGACTTGGGTGGTGGGGACAGGGGCAACTTTGCCTGTTTTAGAACATTGTATTGATTTATGTGCCAGCTTGTTTAGCCCAATTCCGCAACAGGAAATTTTACGGGTTTTAAAACCACAAGGCTATTTGTTGGTAGTAACGCCTGCGCCTGAGCATTTATTGGCGATGCGTCAAGCTTTGTTTGAAGAAGTGAAGCCGCATGAACCTGAAAAATTTATCGCTCAATTACAAGATGCCTTTGATTTAGTCGATGCTAGCGTGGTGGAAACGCCGTTGCAGCTCAATCAAAGCGATTTAAATCATTTAATTGCCATGACACCTTATGCTTACAAAGCCAAAGCAGAGCGTCGTCAGACCTTGGAACAACAAACCCAATTTGATGTGACAGCACAGCATCAAATTTATCTGTTTCAGAAAAAGTAAGTTTGAGTGCTTCTGTCAAACTCATACTTTTGAAAAACTGACTGTCAGTAAAGTTTAAGTTGTACCCATAAAAAAGCCCTTATTTTTGTAAATGAGGGCTTTTTTCTGACTGCTTATCTGCGGTTATAAGACTTCATCAATTAAGTTTTCTAATGCATCGGGAGCAGGTTTGGCTGCATTGGGTTTAGCAGGGTTGTTGCTTGGCGCTTGCATGGCAGGCGGTGCAGCATTGTCAGGAATTAACACTTCCTCGCCTGGTAAGTCGTCAAAATCACGCTCAGGCGCGCGTACTGGTGCTGCAGGTGCAGGTCGATACAATGGTCGTGCCAATGGCGGTGAAGCACGATAATCCTGCTGTTGTTCTGCGCTCATTTGATTGAGTTCACGCTGTGGCGCTTTGGCTTTGCTGTCCAAACTGACCCAAGCTTCAGGTGTGCCTTTGAGTGCATTACCCATAAAGTCTGTCCAAATTGGCAGCGCTGCGATACCACCGTATTCACGACGTCCTAAAGTGGTCGGTTGGTCAAAGCCGACCCAAGCTACGGTCACCAGTTTACCATTGAAACCTGCGAACCAAGCGTCTTTGGCATCGTTGGTGGTTCCTGTTTTACCACCAATATCACCACGACCAATTCTAAGTGCAGCACGTCCAGTACCGTGTTGAATCACGTCACGTAAAATATTGGACATATCATACGCCGAGCTAGATTTTAAAATACGTTGTGCCTGTTTGTACTGACTACGCTCTGCCAATAAGTTCGGATATTGTTCAGCTTGTGCCAGTTTTTTATTGGTGACTTCAATCACTTCATCATCTGGTGTAGTGGCTTCGGCACTTTCCAACGTTTGTTCTTTGGCATTAATACAAGCAATACACGCATATTCAGGATTAGCTTGATAAATCACTTTGCCATAAGCATCTTCAATACGGTTAATGAAGTGCGGTTGAATACGGTAACCACCGTTGGCAAAAGTGGCATAGCCCGTGGCCATTTGAATAGGAAGAACTTGTGGCGTACCCAATGCAATGGTGTAGTTACGCGGAATCTGATCTTCCTGCAAACCAAAATCCATGAATAGTTGGCGGGTACGCTCAATACCGACTTCTTGTAATAAGCGTACCGAAACCGTGTTACGAGATAAATAGAGAGCACGACGTAACGGAATCATGCCTAAATGGCGACCATCGGAGTTACGTGGTGACCATTTACCAATGGTGATTGGACTGTCATTGACCATGGTGTGTGGCGTCATACCACGCTCTAAAGCCAGAGCATACACAAAAGGTTTGATGGTGGAACCCGGTTGACGCCAACCTTGTAAAGTACGGTTGAACTTAGATTGATAGAAGTTGTATCCACCGACCAACGCTTCAATGGCGCCATTATTCGGGTTAATTGCGACCAATTGACCTTGCACTTTCGGTACTTGTACCAATGACCAAGCGGTTTTATTTTCATTTGGACGTAAACGGACAATATCTTTGACTTTTACAATCTGTGCCGCACGACTTGGCGCATTGCCTACACTGTTGGCATTGCGATAGGGGCGCGCCCAAGACATACCTGACCATGGTACAGTAACTGTTGTGCCATCTTGCATTAACGCTTCAAAAGAATTATTCAGCACTTTGCTGACTTGCGCAGGGTAGGTGTTGGCATAAGCACGAAACTCATTCAGCGGTTTGTCGTGTGCCTCTGCACCACGCCAGCCGTGGCGACGGTCATAGGCTTCTAAGCCTTCTTGTACCGCCTGTTCTGCGTACATTTGACGTTTGCTGTCTACCGTGGTGTAAACTTTATAGCCCGAATCAACCGCTTGTTCGCCAAATTTACTGACCAGTTCAGCACGCACCATTTCACCAATATACGGATGTTTATTGCTGATGCTGCGGTCTGGCATATCTAAATTAATCGGTTCAGCAATGGCTTTTTGGTATTCATTTTGGTTGATATAGCCCAGTTGCAGCATACGTCCCAAAATCCAGTTACGACGCTCCAAAGCACGTTCAGGATTCACCACAGGATTGTAGCGCGAAGGTGCTTTAGGTAAGCCTGCAATCATCGCCATTTGTGCAATCGACAGCTCTTCTAAGCTTTTGTTGTAATAAATTTTGGCAGCTGCAGCGATACCGTAAGCATTTTTACCCAAAAAGATTTTATTGACGTATAAGGTCAAAATTTCTTCTTTGCTCAGGTTCTGTTCAATTTTACGCGCTAAAAAGATTTCGGTGAGTTTACGCTTTAAAGTACGATCAGGGCTGAGATAATAGTTTTTTGCCACTTGCATGGTAATGGTTGAGCCGCCAGTTTGCACATTGGAGCCTGTTACCGCCTCGCTCAACGCGCGCCCTAAGCCTTTGAAGCTAATCCCACTGTGTTCAAAAAAGGCAGAATCTTCTGCAGCTAAGAATGCAAAAATGAATTTTTCAGGAATATGTTCATAATCGACAGGCACAGAAAGCTTGCCGCCATACTCGGCAATTAGCTCATTATCGGCACTATAAACCTGTAATGGTTTTAATAATGGCGCTTTTTTTAAGGTGGTCATTTCTGGCAAAGATGGGGCAATATAGAGATACATGCCATAGAAACCCATCGGTATTGCGACCAAAATTATAATTATGATCAAAAAAAATGGATGAACACGACCCGAACAAGATAGCTTTTTCATAACAAGTGCGTTTTAATAAGCGCTAATAGCAAACTAATTGCTGGTCAGTATAGCGAGTAGATTTACGGATTGTTAGATGAATTATTGTATCCGTAAAAAATTATAGACCAGCGCGGATTAGTAGGTTAAATTTTTTTGGGGATAAAAAAATAATAGGAATGGTACTATTGTGCGTAGGTTATATCGTAAGCCAAGTAAGGGGTTAATAGGTGTAGATATTAGTTCTACTTCTGTTAAGTTATTAGAACTCTCTGTTAAGAATGGTAGATACTGGGTCGAGAGCTATGCGCTGGTCCCACTTCCAGAAGGCAGTGTGGTTGAAAAAAACATTCTCAATCCAGAAGCAGTCGGGGATGCGCTTGAACGTGCATTGAACTTAGCAAACACGCAATCTACATCTGCAGCATTAGCAATTCCAACCTCAATGGTGATTACCAAAATCATTGAAATGGATGCAGATATGACTAGCGATGAGCGTGAAGTTCAAATTCGTATGGACGCCGAGCAATATATTCCATTCCCATTAGATGAAGTCAGCCTAGACTTTGAAGTTCAACCAGACCGTTTAGCCAATCCAAACCGAGTCAATGTGTTACTGGTGGCCACCCGTTTAGAAAACGTGGAAGCACGAGTTGAAGCATTGGATTTAGGTGGATTGACCGCCAAAATTGCTGATGTTGAAAGTTTTGCAATTGAAAATGCCTTTAAAGTGTTCTCCGATACCCTGCCAATGGGTGTGAACACAATTGGTATTCTAGACATTGGTCACACCATGACCACATTGTCGGTTCTGCAAAATAACAAAATTATTTACACCCGTGAGCAAACCTTTGGCGGCAAACAGCTGACTCAAGAAATTCAAAACCGTTATGGTTTATCGTATGAAGAAGCGGGACGTGCGAAAAAGAGCCGTACCTTGCCAGATGATTACGACGTTGAGGTGTTAGAACCGTTCTTGGAGGCTGTGGTACAACAAGCCGCACGTTCATTGCAGTTCTTCTTTTCATCTTCACAATTTAACGAAATTGATCACATTTTATTGGCAGGGGGGAATGCCAATATTCCAGGTCTTGCGAAATTATTGCAGCAAAAACTGGGCTACCGTGTGACCATTGCCAATCCATTCTTGCAAATGGGCTTCTCTCCACAAATCGACATTAAAAGAATTGAAAGTGATGCACCATCTTTGATGGTGGCATGTGGTTTAGCAATGAGGAGTTTTGATTAATGGCAAAGATTAACTTACTCCCTTGGCGCGATGAGCTAAGAGAAAAACGTAAAAAAGAATTTATTGTATTTTGTATTGCAGCAGCTGCTGTAGGGGTGTTGGCTGTCGCATTGGCGTGGTTTTTCTACAATGCAAAATTGGCAGATCAAGAACAAGCCAATCAATTGGTTATCAGTACCAACCAAAACCTAGATGTACAACTAAAATCTTTGGAAGGCTTACAAGAACAGCGTAATGCAATTGTAGAGCGTATGAAGCTGATTCAGGGCTTACAAAGCCAACGTCCAATTGCGGTACGTTTGGTGGATGAGCTCGTGCGTGTGACACCAAGCAATATGTATTTGACCAAAGTGACGCGTACTGGCAACAAATTTACCTTTGAAGGTAAGGCAGAAAGTCCAAATACTGTGGCAGAATTCTTACGTAATTTGGAAGCGTCGCCGTGGTATCGCAATGCATTTATGAATTCATTCTTAGCCAAAGAAGAAAATAAAGATAAAGCACCAAGTTCTGTAGTTCCTCGTGTTGAGGAAAGTTATGGCACCTTTGTGGTGACTTCTGATTTAGAAGAAATCGCAATTCCAGTGACCACTACAGATCCTAATTCAACATCAGCAGCGGGGGCAGCACAATGAGTCTCGATGAATTTGATGAAGTAAATCAGGAAGCTGCTGTTGCTCCGAAAAAGAAAATGACCGTTGAGAAGTTTTTTCAGCAGTTTAATACCCTTGATCCAAATAACTATGGTGGTTGGCCACTTTCGGTCAAAATTACCTGCTGGATTTTCATTATTTTCTTAATTGCGGCACTAGGTTACTTTGTTGTAATTAAGCCGAAGTTAGATGCCATTGCTGCAGCGCATGCACAAGAACAGAATTTATTAAACGAGTTCCGTGAAAAAGATTCTAAATTGCGTAATTTGCAACAATATCAAGCGCAATTACAAGAAATGGAAGCTAACTTTAACCAGCAGCTTGAGCAATTGCCGAAAGAAACTGAAATTCCAGGCTTGGTTGAAGACATCAACGTTACAGGTGTTAATTCAGGCTTGAAGTTTAAAAACATTCGCTTAGAGAATGAGATCAAACAAGAGTTCTTTATTGAACAGCCAATTTCGATTGAAGCAACAGGTGACTATCACGCTTTTGGTTCTTTTGTAAGTGGTACTGCAGCATTGCCGCGTATTGTGACTATGCATGATTTTGAAATTGTGGCGACTGAAAATAAAGACAAGAAAACAGATATTCCACAAGTGACATATAAAGCGCAAGCGAAGACATATCGTTACGTGGGTAGTGCAGATACACAAACTGCGGCTAACACTGCTGGAGGGGCACAGTAATGAAAATTGAAAAGCTTTCGTTGGCTCTACTGGCAACTGTGTTAATGGTGGGTTGTGATTCTCGTATTGATGCGGTGAATGCACAAATGGCTGAAATCCGTAATCAGCCACCATTACCGATTGAGCCCGCACCCGTGTTTGAGCCTGCGCCAACATTCAACTATGCAGCGCATCAGCTGAAAAGCCCATTTATGCCAAGTTCTTTGGCTGCTGAACTTAAAATTATGGCAGGGAAGCGTGTTTATCCGAACCTTGCTCGCCAGTTACAACCACTGGAAAATTACGCACTTGAGTCACTGACCATGAAAGGCAGTATGCGTCAAAATGGTCAAATTTCGGCATTGATTCAAACACCTGATGGTGAAATTGAGCGTATCCAGCGTGGTAGCTATATGGGGGTAAATCATGGTCGTGTGGTGAATATTACACCTACACAAATTGATTTAATCGAAATTATTCCAGATGGTCGTGAAGGTTATGTAGAACGTCCAAGAAGTTTAGTTTTAATTGGGCCTGCGCCATAAATTAAAGGAATAAAAATGAATAACAGTGTGAAAGATTTTATTTTTGGGGATGGTAATACAATGAACAATTTGTTCCGTCAGTTTTCAATAGGCGCAGTCGCAATGGCAGTGATGCAAGTTGCCAATGCCCAAGTCAGCATTACCAACATCGTACCCATGCAAATTCCGGGACAGGGCACCGAAATTCGTGTCATGTTTAATGGTTTGCCACCTCAACCTGCAGCATATCAGCTGGAACAACCTTCCCGCCTGATTTTAGATTTTGACAAAGCGCAACAAACGCTGAAGCAAAACAGCGTTGCAGTCGCGACCAAAGAAGCCAGCTCTGTAGAGGTAAGCTCAGATGCACAGCGTTCACGTTTAACTGTGAACTTGGCCGATGCGGGTGCATTTACCACGCGTGTTGAAGGCAACACCTTTATTTTAAAAATTAACTCAACAACGGCAACCCCTGTGGCTGCCGTGACTGCCCAACGTAGTGCGCAAGGTGTATCCAATATTGGTTTCCAGCGTGGCGGTGAAGGCGAAGGTCAGGTGGTGATTGATCTACTCGGTAGCAATACGCCTGTAGATGTGCAGCAGCAAGGCAGCAAAATTGTGGTGCGTACTTTAGGCAATAAAGTACCAACACATTTGGCACGCCGTTTAAATGTAAATGATTTTGCAACACCTGTGTCGACCATTGATGCACACAATGATGGCAGCAATGGCGTGATTACCATTCAGGCTGCGGGCAGCTATGAATATATGGCATATCAGGCAGAAGACAAGCTAACCATCAGCTTAAAACGCCCTGTCGATAAAAACCCGTTTAAACCGCGTGCAGCGCAAAGCTATACAGGCAAAAAGATTTCACTGGATTTCCAAGACATCGAAGTGCGTCGTGTATTGCAGTTATTGGCTGATTTCACAGGCATTAACATGGTGGCAGCAGACACTGTGCAAGGCAACATTACCTTACGTTTAAAAGATGTACCTTGGGATCAGGCTTTAGATATTATCCTGAAAACCAAAAACTTAGATAAGCGTCGTAATGGCAACGTGATTTGGATTGCACCTGTTTCTGAATTGATTAAAGCCGAAGAAGAAGAAGCCAAAGCGATTGCGCAAAGTGTGAAACTGGCGCCACTACAAACTGAATATATTCAATTGAACTATGCCAAAGCGGCAGATATTGAAAAACTAATTACGCAAGGCAAGAATGCATCACGTGGTGGTTCAAATACCAATACAGGTACTGATCCATTAGGCGATAGCGTTGGTAGCTTGTTGAGTCCACGCGGTACAGTGTCGGTAGATCCACGTACCAATACCTTAATCATCAACGATACATCGGCAAAAATTGATCAGATTCGTCAAATGATTGATTTGCTAGATGTATCTGTGAAGCAGGTGATGATTGAAGCACGTATTGTTCGTGCAACCACAGATTTCACCAAGGAAATGGGGGTGAAGTGGGGCATCTTGTCACAAGGGATTACCAACAATAACCACTTGTTGGTGGGTGGTAGCGATACGACTTTGTGGAACTTACGTGAACCAGAAAAAGATAGTGATACGGGTGGTTGGAAGTACGAAATTGAACGTCCACAAAACCTGAATGTCGATTTGGGTGTGACCAGTCCTGGTGCTAGCCGTATTGCATTTGGTTTAATCAGCTTGTCTGACTTTATGCTCGATTTGGAGTTGTCTGCATTACAAGCAGATGGTTACGGTGAAGTGATTTCGACACCAAAAGTCCTGACTGCAGATAAGCAAAATGCCAAAGTGGCATCGGGTACGCAAATTCCGTATCAATCTTCTGAAGGTGGTGGTGTCAATGCCGTATCTACTACAGAATTCATTGATGCGACTTTAAGTTTGGATGTGACCCCAAGTATCACGCCTGACGGTAAAGTCCAAATGCAATTAAATATCACCAGTGACTCACCAGGTGCACCTACGCCTACAGGTCAGCTCACCATTAATAAGAACGCCGTGAATACCAACGTTTTGGTGGATAATGGTGAAACTGTGGTCTTGGGTGGTATTTTTGAGCAACAAACGGCTAACTCACAAACCAAAGTTCCATTCTTGGGCGATATTCCTTATATCGGACGTTTATTCCGTAAAGATATCAAGTCGGACAACAAACGTGAGTTGCTGATTTTTGTTACACCACGAATTGTTAATGACAGTGTTTCAAGAAATCATTAATATATTTTCAATTTAAACAAAATTTATAGGTGACTCCTTGCTAAGCAAAGAGTTTGATACCCTACCAAATATCTATTTGGTAGGGCCGATGGGGGCAGGCAAGACCACTGTAGGACGCCATTTGGCGGAATTGTTAGGGCGTGAATTTCTAGATAGTGATCATGAAATTGAACGCAAAACTGGCGCTACGATCCCTTGGATCTTTGAAAAAGAAGGTGAACAAGGGTTTCGTAGTCGTGAAACAGCGGTTATTGATGAGTTAACCACACGGCATAAACTTGTACTTGCTACAGGTGGCGGTGCGGTGACTCAAGCCCCGAATCGAGACTTCTTAAAACAACGTGGTATTGTTGTTTATCTATATACCCCTGTCGAAATTCAACTTCAGCGAACCTATCGCGATAAAAACCGTCCTTTACTTCAAGTCGAAAACCCCGAACAAAGATTACGTGATTTGCTTGCAGTGCGTGATCCGTTGTATCGTGAGGTGGCACATTATATTATTGAAACCAATCAGGGTGCTGCGCGTGATTTGGCGCAAAAAATCTTAAATACGATTGTTTCAGAGCAAATATCTTAGGTAGAAAGCGACTTTTTCATGCAGACTTTACACGTTGAACTTGGCGATCGCCGTTACCCAATTTTTATTGGCAGTGATCTTCAGCCCCAAGAATTACTTGCACCTTATATTAAAGGTCAGCAAGTCATGATTGTGACCAATACCACGGTTGCACCTTTGTATTTAAATCACTATGTGACGGCTGTTGAAGCACTGGGCAAGAAAGTGGCAACCTGTATTTTGCCTGATGGAGAAAAATACAAAGATATTCAGCATCTCACCCTTATTTTTGATGCCTTGCTGGAAGCTGGTTTTAACCGTGATTGTACGGTGCTGGCTTTGGGCGGTGGCGTGATTGGAGATATGGCAGGTTTTGCTTCGGCAAGCTTTCAGCGTGGGGTGTACTTCGTTCAAGTACCAACTACTTTACTGTCACAAGTTGATTCCAGTGTCGGTGGCAAAACAGGGATTAATCATCCACTGGGTAAAAACATGATTGGTGCATTTCAGCAGCCCCAAGTGGTGCTGGCCGATATGTCGCAACTGAATACTTTACCTGAGCGTGAGTTGTCTGCAGGCCTAGCCGAAGTCATTAAATATGCGCTTTTGGGTGATGTCGAGTTTCTAGAATGGCTTGAAACGCACATGGAAGCATTAGTGGCGCGTGATCCTGCTGTACTGGCAGAAGCGGTATATCGTTCATGTGCACATAAAGCACGTATTGTTGCTAATGATGAAAAAGAGCAAGGTGAACGCGCTTTATTGAATCTTGGGCATACTTTTGGGCACGCAATTGAATCTTATTTGGGTTATGGTGAATGGTTACACGGTGAAGCTGTTGCGACAGGGATGGTAATGGCAGCCGATTTATCACAGCGTATGGGCTGGATTTCTGCCGAAGATGTAGAGCGTACAAAAAATATCATTTCTCGCGCCAATTTACCGATAGTATGTCCGCAAATTCCACTGGATCAGTTTTTGGCTTATATGGCACACGATAAAAAAGTGCTGAATGGTCAATTACGTTTGGTGCTCATGAAGCAATTGGGTCAAGCCATCATCACCAAAGAGTTTGACTTAGAATTGATGAAACAGGCGATTTTATCCAATCAAGCATAAAAGGCAGCATATGACAGCACTGCGTACACACTGGCAAAAAATTCAACAGTCAATTTGGTTGCTGGGCGCGGTGCTGTGTTTATTGGCGGCACTGATTTTTTGGGCGGTGACAGACCGTGAAGAACTGGTTGAAATTGAAAAACAACCAGAGTCTGAAATTGAATTACAAATTCAACCCGAGAAGGTTGCTGCAACCACCTATTTGGGTGGCTTGCAAGAAGAAGTCAGACCTTTGGAACTCACCACGCGTTTAACGGCTTCTGGTTTGCATGAGGCTGAGTTTCGCGGTACTAAATTTATTCAGGAACAAAAAAATAATAGCACGATTGAACTGTTTCGGGTCAATGATGAAAACATCATTAAAAGTTTTATTAAAAAGCAAACAGATCGGAGCAAGCTGTTTTATATCCGTTTAAGCGGTGAGGGGCAGGCTGAACAATATGTGATGTTATATGGCAGTTTTGGCAATAAACGCGACGCTGCACAGACTTTGACCGCATTGCCATTCAAATTTCCTGAAACGATTCAGCCTGTTGTGGTGCAATTTGCTGACTATCGTCCTTATGTCAATGATTTAGGGGCGGATGAAATGGGGCTGAGCACTAAGCTATATGCGGTAAATTTACGTCCAGCAGCTGTGCCTAAAATAGATGAAAGTGCTTTGGCACGTCCACCTGCAACCACAACGACTGCACCGACTACGCAGGCAGTTGCACCGCAAAATAGTACCACCAGCACTACAATTACCCGCCGTGATCAGGAGGGTAATGTCGTTGATGTACAAAAATCACAAAGTGGTACAGCACCTGCTCAGCCAGATGCACCTGAACCTGAAGTGCGCGATCCTTTTAACTAATCATAAACACTTCCAATATTCTTTTAGCTCAAGTCGAGTCATTCAAATAGCTACTTGAGCTTTATCCTTTTTGTCTATTATTTGCATTGAGCTATTTTGGCTCAATTGCACCAATTTGATCTAAAAAAATTATTCTTCTCACTAAAAAATGCGTTCTAAAATGGCGCAGCATGGTGTATAAAAATAATGAAATGCACAAAAATAGTGCGAATTTGACTTAAAAATGTGATCTGATTTTACATTTTTAGGGTTAAAGCTGAGATTTGGCTCATGTGCGAATAAAAAATAAAGTTGGCATTGTTTTTGCTTTTATTGGTGCGTGAATTGAGTTGTTGTCCCTATTTTGGCGCAAAAAAGATTCAATGATTGTGCGAAACTGTCAAATTTGCCTGCTACATTAAAGTGTAAAAGTTGTGTAAATGATGAATGACACGTTTGAGGTTTAAGCCAAATCAGACTTAAACAAATGCGTGAAACTTCATTTACCCAAGGTTGATGTTTAGAGTTGTAAATTGAGTTAAATCGCAAAAACAGATTGTTTAATTGGCCCAATTGGGCAAGTAAAAGAAGGGTACGCTATGCACATGCCATCGCCTAATACTGTAGCTCCCGCTCAAGGTTTATACCAACCGGATGAGTTTAAAGATAACTGTGGTTTCGGTTTAATTGCCCATATGCAGGGTGATGCAAGCCATGATCTCGTCAAGACTGCCATTCATAGTTTAAGTTGCATGACCCACCGTGGTGGTATTGCCGCAGACGGTAAAACGGGCGATGGATGTGGTTTGCTGTTGGCGATGCCAAAGCAATTTTTCCGCGAAGAAGCAAAACGCTTAAGTGACATTACCCTGAGCGAAATTTTTGCAGTGGGTACGGTCTTTCTGAACCTAGACCCAGTCTTAGCGACACATGCCAAAAACATCCTGGCCAAAGAAATTGAAGCAGAAGGCTGTAAAGTATTGGCTTGGCGTGTGGTGCCAACCAATAATGAGGCATTGGGCGAAATTGCCATGCAGTCTTTGCCTGCTTTTGAGCAAATTATTGTCAATTGCCCATTGGGTGTGACTGAAGTTGAATTTAACCGCAAACTATTTTTGGCGCGCCGTCGTGCCGAGCAGCAATTGACTGCCGATCCATATTTTTATGTGACCACGTTATGCTCAACCGTGATCAGCTATAAAGGTTTGATGATGCCTGCAGCCATTGCAGATTTCTATACCGACCTTGCCGATGCGCGTTTGGCATCACATATTGTGGTGTTTCACCAGCGTTTCTCGACCAACACCTTGCCACGTTGGCCATTGGCGCAGCCGTTCCGTTATTTAGCACACAATGGTGAAATCAACACCATTACCGCCAACCGTAACTGGGCAATGGCACGTACTCCTAAATTTGAAAATCCATTATTACCGGGTTTGACTGAGCTTACGCCAATTGTAAACCGTACAGGTTCAGACTCATCTAGCTTGGACAATATGCTGGAAATTCTGGTGGGTGGGGGAATGGATTTATTCCGTGCCTTACGCATGTTGGTTCCGCCTGCATGGCAGAACGTCGAAACCATTGATGCCGATTTACGCGCCTTCTATGAATTTAACTCTAAACACATGGAAGCGTGGGATGGTCCTGCAGGTTTGGTGATTCAGGATGGTCGTCATGCCATCTGTATGTTAGACCGGAATGGCTTACGTCCTGCACGTTGGGTGATCACTAAAAATGGCTACATCACTTTGGCCTCTGAAATTGGGGTGTGGGGTTATGAACCTGAAGATGTAATTTCTAAAGGACGTGTTGGCCCAGGGCAAATTTTGGTGGTGGATACCTTTACTGGCAAAGTGCTCGATACGCAGGATGTAAATAACCATCTGAAAAGAATGCGTCCTTATCGTGAATGGTTACGTGAAAATTCAATCCGTTTACAAGGTAGCCCAGAGCTTGAAGAATATTTATGTGATCACGGTTTAAAAGGTGATGCCTTAAAAGCTGCGCAAAAAATGTTTATGGTGACCTTTGAAGAACGTGACCAGTTATTGCGTCCAATTGCAGAAAGTGGTCAGGAAGCTGTGGGTTCAATGGGGGATGACACCCCAATGGCGGTATTGTCACGTCAAGTACGCCATGTGTCGGATTATTTCCGTCAGCAGTTTGCGCAGGTGACCAATCCACCGATTGACCCATTGCGTGAATCTATCGTGATGTCTTTGGAAACCTGTTTAGGCCGTGAACAAAACGTATTTGAGCAAGGCCCAGAACATGCAGACCGCTTGATTATTTCAAGCCCTGTACTGACCAATTCCAAAATGCATCAGATTCGCACTTTAGGGCGTAAAGGCTATGAAATTGCCGACATCGATCTGAACTATGCAGAAAGTGAAGGTTTGCAAGCCGCTATCCAGCGTATTTGTGAAGCAGCTGCGCAAGCAGTGCGTGATGGAAAAACGTTATTGGTGCTTACTGATAAAAAAATCCGTGAAGGTTATTTGCCTGCGAATGCGGTCATGGCGACTGGTGCGGTGCATCACTACTTAATACAAGTCGGTTTACGTACCGATGCCAACATTATTGTGGAAACAGGCTTTGCCCGCGATCCGCACCAATTTGCAGTATTGCTCGGTTTTGGTGCAACTGCGGTGTATCCATATTTGGCTTATGATGTGATCAATGACTTGATTGCCAAAGGCGAGTTATTGGGCGATCCAGTTTATGCGCAAAGCAATTTCCGCAAAGGCATTGAAAAAGGCTTGCTCAAAGTCTTATCCAAAATGGGGATTTCAACTGTCGCATCTTACCGTGGTGGTCAGTTGTTTGAGGCAGTCGGCTTATCTGCCGAAGTGGTGAATACTTGCTTTATTGGTGTACCGAGTCGTATTCAGGGTGCAACTTTTGCCGACCTTGAAAATGATCAGAAAAAACTGGCAGACACTGCATGGAAATCACGTAAACCAATTGATCAGGGCGGTCTGCTGAAATTTGTATTTGGCAAGGAATACCATGCCTTTAACCCAGATGTGATCAATGCCTTACACAAAGCGGTGCGTTCAGGCAATTATGCAGATTTTAAAGAATATGCAGAAATCGTGAATAATCGCCCAATCGCAACCATTCGTGATCTATTCAAGTTAAAAACAGACAATTCCATTGCCTTAGATCAAGTGGAATCGGTTGAACAAATTTTACCGCGATTCGACTCTGCGGGCATGTCTTTGGGTGCGTTGTCACCAGAAGCGCATGAAGCGATTGCGATTGCCATGAACACTATTGGTGGGCGTTCAAACTCAGGTGAGGGCGGTGAAGACCCTGCGCGTTACGGCACGATTCGTAACTCGAAAATCAAACAGATTGCTTCGGGACGCTTTGGGGTAACGCCTGCTTACTTAACCTCTGCAGAAGTGTTGCAGATTAAAGTGGCGCAGGGAGCAAAACCAGGCGAGGGTGGTCAGTTACCTGGCGGTAAAGTGAATGGGTTGATTGCACGTTTGCGTTACTCTGTGCCAGGTGTAACTTTGATTTCACCACCACCACACCACGATATTTATTCGATTGAAGACTTGTCACAATTGATTTTTGATTTAAAACAAGTCAATCCGCAGGCTATGGTATCGGTCAAGTTGGTATCTGAACCAGGCGTGGGTACCATTGCAGCAGGTGTAGCCAAAGCCTATGCCGACTTCATTACCATCTCGGGCTATGATGGCGGTACAGCAGCATCGCCACTGTCATCTATTCACCATGCAGGTTCGCCGTGGGAGTTGGGTTTAAGTGAGGCGCATCAGGCATTACGTGTGAATGACCTACGTGGCAAAGTTCGTGTGCAAACCGATGGTGGCTTAAAAACTGGTTTAGATGTGGTGAAAGCGGCAATTTTAGGTGCGGAAAGCTTCGGCTTCGGTTCAACCCCAATGATTGCCTTAGGTTGTAAATACTTACGTATTTGCCACTTAAATAACTGTGCAACTGGGGTAGCGACTCAACAAGATCATTTGCGTCAGGAACACTATATTGGTGAACCACAAATGCTGATCAACTTCTTCACTTTCATTGCGGAAGAAACCCGTGAATGGTTAGCTGCACTGGGTGTTGCGAGCTTGAAAGACTTGATTGGTCGTACCGACTTGCTAGAAATTTTACCGGGTGAAACCGAAAAACATGCGCACTTGGATTTAAGCGCCTTGTTGGAATCGCACCCTGCGGCAGAAGGCAAAGCGCAATACTGTCAGGTTGAAGGCAATGCACCATTTGACAAAGGCGTCTTGGCTGAAAAAATGATTGCAGAGATGTTGCCTGCAATTGAAGCAGGTACAGGTGGCGAGTATTACTTTAATGTGAGCAACTGTGACCGTTCTATTGGTGCACGTATTTCAGGTGAAATTGCCCGTCGTTATGGTAACTTAGGCATGGAACATCATCCTGTCAAATTGAACCTTACGGGTACTGCGGGACAATCTTTAGGTGTTTGGAATGCAGGTGGTTTGCATATCAAACTTGAAGGCGATGCCAATGACTATGTGGGTAAAGGCATGGCGGGGGGACGAATTTCCATCTTCCCACCAAAAGGATCGCCTTTCCAAACGCAGAATACGGCCATTATTGGTAATACCTGTCTCTATGGTGCAACCGGTGGTAAATTATTTGCTGCAGGTACGGCAGGTGAGCGCTTTGCGGTGCGTAACTCAGGTGCCTTCGCTGTGATTGAAGGAGCAGGCGACCACTGCTGTGAATATATGACTGGCGGAATTGTCACGGTATTGGGCAAAGTGGGACACAACTTTGGTGCAGGTATGACAGGCGGTTTTGCCTATGTACTGGACTTAGATAATGACTTTGTTGACCGTTACAACCACGAACTGATTGAGCTGAATCGTATTTCGACTGAAGCGATGGAAGAACATAAAGCATTCTTAGGACGTATTTTAGATGAACATATTGCCGAAACAGGCAGTGCGTGGGCGTATAAGATCCGTCATGAGTTTGATTTCTATAGCCGTAAATTCTGGTTGGTAAAACCAAAAGCTGCCAACTTGCAGACTTTGTTGAAAACCACCCAAGCAGATCCACAATAATCCACGACTCAGCATTCGGCAGATGTGGATAACTTTTGACTTATACCCAGTGTAAATGTCGCGTTATCCACATCCACCTACGGAGAAAGACATGGCAGAACGCCTACATAATGACTTTCAATTTCTGGATGTAGCACGCCAAGATCCAGAGAAAAAAGATCTCGATGTCCGCAAAAATGAGTTTGTGGAAATTTATAAACCGTTTACTGCAGAAGTGGCGGCCAATCAGACCCATCGTTGTTTGGGCTGTGGTAACCCGTACTGTGAATGGAAATGCCCTGTGCATAACTACATTCCGAATTGGCTCAAACTCATTTCGGAAGGTCGTATTTTTCAGGCAGCAGAATTGTGTCATCAAACCAATACTTTGCCTGAAGTCTGTGGACGGGTTTGTCCACAAGATCGTTTGTGCGAAGGCGCATGTACGTTAAATGATGGTTTTGGTGCAGTCACCATTGGCAATGCCGAAAAGTACATCAATGATACTGCTTTTGCCTTGGGCTGGCGTCCAGACATGTCGCATGTGAAATGGACCGATAAAAAAGTGGCGATTATTGGTGCAGGCCCTGCAGGTTTGGGCTGTGCCGATATCTTGGTGCGTAATGGCGTCAAACCAGTGGTCTTTGACAAGCGCCCTGAAATTGGTGGCTTGCTGACCTTTGGTATTCCAGAATTTAAAATGGAAAAAGACGTGATGAAACGCCGCCGAGAAATTTTTTCGGGCATGGGGGTTGAATTCCGTTTAAATACCGAAATTGGTACAGATATCACGATTGAACAATTGCTTGCAGATTACGATGCCGTGTTCATGGGCATGGGCACTTATACCTATATGAAAGGTGGATTTGCTGGTGAAGATTTAGATGGTGTTTATGATGCGCTGGATTTCTTGATTGCCAATGTTAACCGTTGCCAAGGCTGGGAAAAAGACCCTGCAGAATACATCAGTGTTGAAGGCAAAAAAGTGATTGTACTGGGTGGTGGTGATACTGCCATGGATTGTAACCGTACTTCTATTCGTCAAGGTGCGCAGCAAGTCACTTGTGCCTATCGTCGTGATGAAGCCAATATGCCAGGTTCACGTCGTGAAGTGACCAACGCCCGTGAAGAAGGGGTGAACTTCTTATTTAACCGTCAACCAATTGAAATTGTTGGTGAAAATGGTAAAGTCACAGGTGTGAAAGTGGTCACCACACAATTGGGTGAGCCTGACAGTCGTGGTCGTCGCAGCCCAGAGCCTGTTCCAGGTTCAGAAGAAATTTTAGCTGCCGATGCGGTATTGCTTGCTTTTGGTTTCCGTGCAAGCCCTGCAGATTGGTTTGCCTCTGCCAATATTGGGGTAGATGGTTCAGGTCGTGTAGTGGCAGCAGAACAGCAAACATTTAAGTTCCAAACGTCTAACCCGAAAATTTTTGCAGGAGGCGATATGGTGCGTGGTTCTGATTTGGTCGTGACTGCCATTTGGGAAGGTCGTCAGGCGGCAGAAGGTATTTTAGATTATTTAGAGGTCTAAACGAGTTTGTTTTGCTTAGATCTTGAAAGGGCTGAGTTTTAAGGAATTCAGTCCTTTTTTATTGGATATTTTATCTCTCTTATCTTCTTGTGGAATATATTGCCATCCTTGATTCATATAAGGTTTAAGAGCTGAAACATCAATATCAATTTAATCTGCTGTACAAGGTTATTGTTTGATGTAAACAGTTTGGTGATTCGCTCGATTAAACAAAATACACAAACAGGTCAGAATTTCACGTTAGAATGAAATCATTTCAAACAAATACAAAGAAAATTTAGAGGTTAATTTATGAATTTCACAAAAAAAACCATGCTCGCGGTGGCTTTAACCAGTACTTTGACATTAAGCGGTTGTGGCTATAACACCTTACAAGTGAAAGATGAAGCCGTGACTGCTTCTTGGTCAGAAGTCCAAAACCAATATCAACGCCGTGCTGATTTAGTGCCAAACTTGGTGAATGTAGTCAAAGGCTATGCCAAACATGAAGAACAAGTCTTGACTGAAGTCACTCAGGCACGTGCCAATGTCGCAGGCTTAAAAGTGGATAAGTCGGTATTGGAAGACCCTGCGTTATTCCAAAAATATCAGGAAGCACAGGCGCAAATGACCAGTGCCTTGTCGCGTTTAATTGCGGTGTCTGAAAATTATCCAGACTTAAAAGCCAATGAGCAATTCCGTGATTTACAAGTACAACTAGAAGGCACCGAAAACCGTATTGCCGTGGCGCGTAATCGTTACATCAGCACAGTGCAAGACTTTAACAGCTATGCACGTCAGTTCCCACAAGTGATGACCGCAAAAGTCATTGGTATGGACACTAAACCAAACTTTAGCGCAGAACAAAGCGCACAAACCGCACCTAAAGTTTCGTTTGAATAATGCATAGGGAGGATGACTGAATGCTGCTATCGCACAGCAAGACCTATATAAATCTAGTGCAGATGCTGCTGCTCATGGCAGTTATGTGTTTCAGCTGCTTGGCATATAGTGAAGTTGCCACTGCAACTGATGAAACTGCCGAAGCTGTGGTGCTGGGTAAAATTGTGCAGCAACAGCATCCTCAAAATGCCAACCCTATCCCAGATCTTGCAAACTCACGCCACTCTACATCGAGCACTCAGCAAGCACCTATAGAAAAACCCGTTCAGCAACCGCAAATTGCCAATGATATGGCAGAGGGTGAATCCATCCGTGCTTTGCCGACCTTGAATCAGCCCGTGGTCGATCAAACCAATTTGCTCACTGCTGCAGAAAAACAGCAAATCAGCCAGCGGATTTTAAATTTACATCAACAAGCCAAAGCGCAAATTGGGGTGGTGATTGTACCGACCACAGGGCAGGAAGATATTTTTGATTTTGCCATGCGGGTCGCAGAACAATGGCAGCTTGGTTCTGCCAAGCAAGACAATGGTGTGTTGATGGCAATTGCAGTCAATGACCGTCGGATTCAGATTTTAACAGGTTATGGTTTAGAGGGCGTGCTGCCCGATATTGTAGTCAGTCGGATTATTAACCAACGCATTACCCCCTATTTTAAACAAGCTCAATATGCACAAGGCATTGACGCAGGCTTGGCAGAAATCGAACGGATTTTAAACTTAGACCCCGAAGTTGCCGCACAGGCTGCGCAAGAACTGAAACAACGCCACGAACAAGCCCTGCAAGAACAACAGGCACGTGAAAAAACCTTGAGCAGTGCTTTATTTATTTTAATTGTAGGGGTAATTGGCTCACTGATTGTCGGAAAACGCTTAAGTGCTTCAACCGCTGCCGTGGCAGGTACAGTCGCAGGTTTGGTCAATGGTGCAGGCTTAATCACCAGTTTAATGATTGGCGCGGGAATTTTCTTTTTACTCATCACTGCGATTGCACAGACCATTTTCCAAATTTTCTTGTCCTCTGCAGGGCGTGGTGGCGGACGTGGCGGCGGCGGTTTTGGTGGCGGTGGCTATAGCGGCGGCGGTGGTAGCTTTGGTGGGGGAGGAGCATCAGGATCATGGTAACTACAACAGATACAACAGAAATTATTACTCAACCGAAAATGGACATTGCAGCCCGTCCGAGTGTAAAGCGTTGGCTGAAGCATTTCTTTTATTTACCTGCCAGCAAACGTTTTTTTAATGCGCAGGATCAACATGCCATTGCAGAAGCGGTGACTGCTGCCGAGCATGGGCATGTGGGTGAAATTCAGGTGGTGATTGAAGGTTGTTTACCCTCGCGGTTGGCGTATGCGATAGATACGCATACCCGCGCACGCCAATTATTTGCAGAATTGGGTGTTTGGGATACCGAGCTGAACAGCGGGGTGTTGCTGTACCTGAATTTGTGTGAGCGCAAGGTGGAAATTGTGATTGACCGTGGCATTAAAACTGCGACCACGCAACAGGTGTGGGATGAAGTCTGTGCGCATATAGTGCAGGGTTTGGCACAGCAGCAGTATCGCCAAGCGGTAATCACAGGTGTGCAAGAAATTGGTGAAATTTTGGATGGTTTTTATGACCGCCAGTTGCTAGATCGTGAGAATGAATTGGGCAATGCTCCAATTATTTTGGGGTGAGTGTTGCTAATGTTCTTTGCTTTTTTAATTTCTCTGTTTTTTAAAGAGAGGCTAGGAGAGATTTTTAAGCATGGGTGGCTTTCACTACATTTGACTTACTTTTTCAAAAAGGGAAACCACATCAGCACAAAAGATAACCACTGCACACAAGCTAAATTTGCTGAAATTTAAATCAAATACATAAAAAATAGATGATGTAACAATTTAAAGTGTGATCTAATTCTCTAAAAATGACAATATTTGTCCAAAGTATAAAATTCAACCTGACAATAATTGTCACTTTTTAACAAAAATATACAGCCTAATTAAAAGTCTTAATTTTTTTATGTGTAAGGTGCTGTTTTTCTGTGTAAATTGTCTATAATAAAAGTTGGCACGTTTAGTGCTGATATTAAAATAGCTTACAAAGCTTATAATTAAATTAACAACATTTGTGGAGAATGTTATGAATACAATGCAAAAGGGCTTCACGCTCATCGAGTTGATGATTGTTGTCGCTATTATCGGTATTTTGGCTGCAATTGCGATTCCTGCTTATCAGGATTACACAGTTCGTGCAAAAGTAACTGAAGGTTTGTCTCTTGCATCTTCGGCTAAAACTGCAGTTTCTGAGAATGCTGCAAATGCTACTGATTTTGGTAGTGGTTGGACTAAACCATCAGCAACACCAAATGTTAGTGATGTTAGTATTAATTCTGCTAATGGACGTATTACAATTAGTTATACTACAGCCGTAGCGCCAGCTAATGCAAATACCTTAGTATTGAGCCCATTAAATGGCGATCGTGCAAGTGGTACGGCTTTAGTAAAAGGTACACCTCCATCAGCAGGTTCAATTACATGGGTATGTCGTTCTGCTGATGCTGCTACTACAGTAACTGGTGCTGGTACTGGTACTTTAGCAGCTAAATATGCACCTGCTGAATGTCGTAACTAATAACTTATAGTTAAAAAATGCCAGTTAAGATAACTGGCATTTTTTGTTTTTATTGAAATTGGGTTTAATAAGGTGGTAATTAATGGTGAATTATTTAAAAAAAATATCTGTTGATTCTATTTTATTAATTTTTATAAGCCTATCTTTTTTCTATGGCATATTGAGCTATCAGCATTATGCGCCAAGCTCACATGATTTCTTTATTAATAGTATTTCATTTATACTGTGTTCTATTGGTTTGCTATTTTTTTATATATTTAATAAAGAACTTAAAGTTAGTTTACACAGTTTACTTTGGTTTTTTTTATTATTTGTTTTCTTAATTCAACCAATTGTTAATAATATAACGTATGTAGATGGGTTGATTTTCCCTTTCTCTCAAATATTGTTGATTCTTTTTGTTTCTATAGCAATTTCAAATATAAATGATAAAAAATGCTTTGTAAAATGGTTGTCGGGAACAGTAATTTTAACAAGTATTTTTTTATTTTTAACACAGTTGGTTCACTTTTTTAATATATCTTTTTTGGTTGATTTGATGCGTTTACCATTACAGACGCAGAGATTCTCTGGCAATCTTTTTCAGCCTAACCAAACAGCATTTGTTTTGGTATTGGGGGTTATTTCAACTGTTTTTTCCTTGGAAAATAAAAAATATTTAAAATTTTTAATAATATTCTTGTTGAGTGTAGGAGTCGCTTTTACTGCAAGTAGAACAGGTTTTTTAATGTTGTTGCTTTCTTTGTTAATATTTAATGTATTTAATAATTTTTTTGGCAAAAGAAAAATTATAGTTTTGAAAGAATTTTTCTTTGGAATACTTGGATTAGTGGTTGGTATTTTTTTATATTCATTTTTTTTGGAAAGTAGTAATACGATTGGGCGTGTATCTGAAAGTTTTAAAGATGTAAGATTAAATTTTTTGCACCAAACTTTTTTAATAATTAAAGATCATCCTATAACTGGAGTTGGATGGAAAAACTTTGCTTCAACTAGCTTGCAATACTATGAACAAGTTGGTTGGTTAAGCCTAACAGATCACTCGCATTTTATTTTTGGTCATCTTGTTGCTGAGTTCGGTATTTTAGGATGGGGATTAATTATATTATTTTTAATAATATTTTTTAAAAATCTATGCTATATCAAGGATAAGTCAGATATTTATATTTTATTAACTTTATTAACTTTTATAGTCTATTCTTGTTTTGAGTATCCTTTATGGTATTTTCGTTATTTAATGGTTTTTTCTATATTTCTTGCATTATATGATAAAAGTTCGAAAAAAATCTATCAGATTGATAAAGGTTATCTAGTGGCATTGCCTATTTTAATTCTTTTACTTTTTTCCATATATTATTCTTTTCAATATAAGAAAATGGCTTATTTGAATGATATTGTATTTAGCAATAGCGTAAGTGATAGGGTAAAGTTTGATAAAATAGTTCAAACAAAATTTGTTTTTGGTTTTAGTTATTTTAATGATCTATTTTTATATCAGTCTTTATCAACGGATGGTTTCTTGCTTAAAGACTCTATTGAGATAGGGGAAAGGTTGGTGAGATATATTCCAATGAATCAGTACTTGATAAAACAGGGTACTTTATTAGGGCTGGATGGGCAAGAGGAAGAATCTTATGAATATTTTAAGGCTTCTTGTTATTATCATGCTGGAAAAGAATGTGATAATACGAAGGAATATTTAAAAAGTCTTTCTGAACAATATCCTCAGTACTTTGCTAGTATCTATAAAAAAATTGATGGTATAGATTAATGCGAGTTTTCTCAAAATTAATAGCATTATCAAAATAGTAAACCTTAAACCTTAAACCTTAAACCTTAGACCGTGGCAATAATCGCTTAAATTAAAATAGGGGAATTTCAGTATTCCCCATGCGATCATCCCATTTTAAAACTGGCAGAATTCCAATCAAACTTGCCACACAAAGCACTATCATCTTGCCAAAAAAAATATAAGATAGAGCCAGTTTTTTAGTCTAGTTTTCTTATGAAATCTGCATTGCTATTTTTGGCTGCCATCCTCATCTCCCTTGCATGGCTATTGCCCATTCACTACCGCCCATGGGTTACCTATACAGGCGAACTCTACGCATTTTTTGCCCTGTTTGCTCTTGCAGCCAGCCTTTTTAAAGAAAAATTACAAATACCCAAAATCAGCCTGCCCTTTCTGGCACTGTGCAGTGTTCCTTTCATTCAGTGGGGCTTTGGTTTGGTGTACTTCTTTGACAAAGCTCTGCTCAGCAGCGTGTATATCTTCGGTTTTTGGTTAGCAATCATTTTTGGCTACAACCTCACGCAAAATAACAGCGAACGTGAACGCATCTTTACAAGCTTTAGTTATGTGCTACTCGGCGTGGGAAGTATGACCGCATTCATGGCAATTTGCCAGTGGCTGACACTCGACCAATACCTGCCAATGATGGTAGATATTAAAATCGGGCAACGTCCTTATGCCAATTTCGCCCAACCGAATAATATGGCGACCTTTTTGGTGATGTCGCTTATGGCATGCCTATATTTATACGAAAAACAAAAACTTAAAACCATGTGGATTGTGATTGCAGCTGCCATGATTTTGGTCGGTGTGGTGTTGAGTCAATCACGGACTTCGTGGTTGGCGTCGCTGTGTCTCTTGACCTATTTGAGCTATCAACAATATCGTGGCGTGATGCGGATTAAATGGCGCTATAGCTTACTGTGGTTTGCCGCATTTATCGGGTTAATTTTTATCGCACCTGCTTTTAGTCAATTGCTCTCACAAAGTGCAGACCTTTCGGTGCAATCTCGCGATGTGGTACAGCGCGCCACAGGTGATATGTCACGTTTGGCGATTTGGCAGCAAATGCTCGCTGCAATTGAACATCAACCGTGGTGGGGCTATGGTTGGCATCAAACCAGTGTGGCTTATGTGAGCATTAGTGAATTTGTACAAGGCCCTGTGTGGATTCGCAGCGCACACAATTTTATTTTGGACTTTTTACTTTGGAATGGTGTGATACTCGGCGTGCCATTTTTGGCGTATCTAGGTTATTGGGGTTACCAGTTGCATAAATATACCCAGTCGGTGGAATCGGTTGTGGGGATTTTAATGGTCGGCGCATTTAGCGTACATGCTATGCTGGAATTTCCACAAAACTATGCCTACTTCTTGCTGCCTGTGGGTTTTATTATCGGCATGGTTCAGTCACAACGTGTGTTCAAAAGCTTCACTTTATCTGCAATTTATTTACGCACGACTTTTGTGATTGGTGCATTGTTGTTGATGCTGATTTATCGTGATTATGAGGTGATGGTGCCTAAATTGAATCAGTCGGTACGCTACGAACACACACCTGAAAAAATCACCCATCAAGAGCGTATTTTGGTACTCGAAGAATTTAACCGCCGCATTGCGTGGATACGTTTAAATCCGTATAGCCTACAAACGCCTGATCAATTGCAGGATATCCATGAAATTGTGTTGAATTATCCAACCCGCTACGATTTATTGAAATATGCACGCGTATTAGCATTTAACGGTTATGAAGCAGAAGCCAAAAAGCAATTATGGTTGTTAAGCACTTTGTGGCAGGTTAATGTGGATTATGCGACTTTATTGGATGAGGCAAAGCCGCGCTGATTTGTGTAGCGCAAGGAGGGGGATTTGAAAATAGTGAGCCAAATATGGTGAAAATTTTCAATGTTGAAAATCTCTCCCAACTTCTCTTTAAAAAGAGAGGAGGTATTCATTATAAAATTGATTTCATGTGCGAAAATTTAAAGAGATGCTGAACTTTTGTTCAGATAAAGGGAGTTGTGTTAGAATTGTATGATCTATTCACACAATAAGGCATGCTGATGGCGAGAACTACAAGTGTAACAATTGGCCCACAACTCGATAACTTTGTGAGCAAACTGATTGAATCTGGACGTTATGGTTCAACCAGTGAAGTGATGCGATCTGCACTAAGATTATTGGAGCAGCAAGAAAATCAAACTGCAGCTTTAAAGCAAGCGATTGAAGCAGGTGAGAATAGTGGAGAAAGTACACTTAGCCTAAAAGATATTGCGGCTCAAGTGAAGCAGAAGCATCGTGTATAAGCTATCAAATTTAGCTGTCGACGACTTCACTGCTATTTATGAATACACCTTACTTAATTTTGGTGTAGCTCAAGCTGACCAATACACGCAACATTTGGAAAATACCTTTCATTTGTTAGTGAGTTCACCGCTGATTGGTTATGCATGTGTAGATATTGGCGAGGGAATACGCCGTCACGATCATCATCAACATGCTATTTTTTATAAAAAACAGGATTATGGAATTTTTATTATTCGGATATTGCATCAACAGATGCAACCCATGAAACATTTTTTTGCGTTATAAATACTTTTTTATAAATCCAAGAATTTAAAATGCGCATAAGTAAAATATATTGATATTGAGAGCTTCTTCATTAGAGATAGGCAAGATGCTGAATTTTAGGTAAAGTGCCCCAAAAAACAAAAGACTGGAAAACCAGTCTTTTGAGTTATCTAAACCAGATGAATCTTAGAGTTGGCTTTGAATATAGTTTTCAATACCCACAGTTTCAACCAAATCAAGCTGTGTCGTTGCCCAATCTAAATATTCTTCTTCTTTCTCTAAAATTTCCTGAACCAAATCACGGGTTACATAGTCCAATTGTTGCTCTGCTAAAACCACCGCTTTTTGAATCGCTTCAATATTTTCTTGGACTTTACGAACATCGCAATTCAAAACTTCAACTGTATGCTGACCGATATACAATTTGCCCAAGTGTTGTAAGTTTGGTAGCCCTTCTAAAAATAAAATACGTTCAATAATTTTGTCAGCATGTTTCATTTGACGAATCGACTCTTTATATTCAGCCGAACCCAGTTGCTCAATGCCCCAATCATTAAACATACGTGAATGTAAAAAATATTGGTTAATTGCAGTCAGGTGATGATATAGCACTTGGTTGAGTTGATTAATCACATCGCGATTGCCTTTCATTGCAGCACTCCATCAACAATTTCTGCCTTAAACCGCTTAAGGCAATCTATGCTTCTATCTTAAACAAGACTGGGCAAAATGGCGAGTGATTTAGGGAACCGCAAATGAAAATCGCAATCAAAAACAATTAGCTAGGTGGTGTGAAGAAATGTAAGACAAGAAAAACCCGCTGTAGTCGAAAGCAGGAGAGGAAACACCGAGTAAAAATTATAATACTGAAATGCGGGAGAGCAATAAAACGGCAGCTTTAGGCAGCAACGGCAAGACGAGACGCAATTTGAGCAATTTCATCACTGATGATGGCACGAGTTTCAGGTGCACAGCGACCGCAGCACGTACCTAAATCAAACATATCGCGAATTTCACGATAGCTCTCTGCACCATTGGCAACGGCTTCTTTAATGTCTTGATCTGTAATACCACGGCATAAGCAAACGTACATGAATGCAACCACAATAATGAAATAAGATAAGTGTTATTATTGATAATTATTATCGTTTGTCAATAAAAATCATTTGAAAAGTCATTTATTGTAATTGGGTTTTTGAATAAAAAAATGCCACCTGATAGGTGGCATCACTCAATAATTTTTAAATAATTGAATTATAGGGGTTATGGGTTGATGATAACTACACCATCCATTTCAACCAATGCGCCTTTAGGTAAGCTAGCTACACCTAGCGCTGCGCGTGCAGGGTAAGGTTGCGCAAAATATTCCCCCATAATTTGATTGACCAATTGGAAGTGAGATAAGTCAGTCAGAAAAATATTTAGCTTGGCGATGTCTGCCAAAGAGCCACCAGCCGCTTCGCAAACGGCCTTTAAGTTGTCAAATACGCGGCGAATTTGCGCTTCAATGCCTTCTACCAATTCCATGCTATATGGGTCTAAACCAATTTGACCTGATAAATAAACAGTATTGCCCACTAAAATGGCTTGAGAGTAAGTGCCAATTGCTGCAGGTGCATTTTCAGTATGGATGACTTGGCGAGACATTGATTTCTCCTAAAATAATGTACGAACATCATAGACCATCAGACTGCATCACAGTAGTCTTATTGGTAACTAATGCGAAAAGTAGTGTCTGTACTGTGTAGGCAAATTGCCTTGCCAAGCCCTTAACAAGCTTTGGCTTCTTCTGCGATGCTGATGGGACGCGCTAAACGGCTAATCCGTGGGAAACCGTAGTGCATACGCAAATCACGAATAATTTTTGCAATTTGCTTACGGTTATTCACCACAATATTCACGTGGGTTTTACCATCATGGCTGCGCACCATTTCTACTCCCGTTTTGGCCTTACGACATTGATAGATCAAATCGGAAATTTGTTCGTCATTCATATCCATATCAATGCTGAGGTAAGCGGTAAAACTCACGTCATCGACATCTTCTGAAGTCCATTGTAGTGGCATGATGTTTTCAGGATGTTGATGCTGCTCATGCAGTAAGTTATTGCAGCGCGCACGGTGCACAATTAAACCGCGACGTGACAAGTTGCCCTGAATCGGGTCGCCCAGCACCGGGTTGCAACAGTGCGCATATTTCACATCAATGCCTTCTGTGCCTTGAATCAGACGGTCAGAATGTTCGTTGCTGTCCTGATCAAGTGCGTAAATGTGATTTGCCACCAACTGCGGCAATAAATCACCCACTGCAATTTGCTCAAATAAACGGTCTTTGGAGTCGATATGACGCCATTGCAACACATTTAACCAATCTGCCTCAGTCAGGTCTTGAATCGAGTGATTAAACAATTTCAGCGCACGGTTCAGGGCTTGCTGTCCCACCAAACGCTGTTCTTCAATATCCTGATCACGCAGAATGTTTTGTAAGGCACGACGGGCCTTTTGGGTATTAATAAAACTTAGCCAGTCTGGGTTGGGTGTGGCTAACACATCGGTGATGATTTCGACCACTTGCCCGCTGATGAGTGGTGTTGACAGCGGTTTGCTTTCACCATTAATTTTTGTACCGACGGCGTGGTTACCTAAGAACAAACTGGCTGCATAGGCAAAATCAACCGCGGTGGCGCCTTGCGGCAATTCATGTAAGTGTCCGTGCGGGGTATAAACATGAATTTTCTCTTGGTGCAGATAATCCAGTAAATCGCTAAATGTAGTTTTGGCACATTCACCATCAATCAACACATTCAAGCTTTTCATAGAGGCTTGAATGGCAGAACGACAAGCTTGTGGTGCGTTTTCACCCAAGACCACGCCAAAACGTGCGGCTTTACGCATCAATTCGGTTTGAATGGTGAGTGATAAGGTAGTTTGCTCACCTTTTAGACGCATCATTAGCGATTGGTTGCCACCTGGCAGTGGGCGACGGATATGATCTTCATAATGTAAGACCTGAAAGCTGTCACGTAAAATATCGGCCAAACGGTCACAGTCAGCAATACTTTGTAAAATAATTTCGAAGGCGTGGCTGTGGGTCAGTTCTTGTAGATCAATATCGTTTTTAACAAAGTGGCGCAGTAATTCTATATTGTTATTTTTCTTTTTAATCCGACCGGTAATTTGATTGTCTTGGAGTAGGTCGGCAAGATTTTGTTCCCATTTAGATTGGTATTCGCAGCGTTTTGGTTTGGTGTGCAAAAGGGCAGCTTGCACATCGTTATACATATCTAAATCAAGATTTTGATAACACAGATGTTCGAGGTTATCTGCCATTTCATTCATACCCACGATACGTGCCATGGGTACAAATACATCAAAGGTTTCTTGGGCGATACGTGCGCGTTTGTCTGGTCGCAGCGCATCTAAAGTGGTCATGTTGTGATAGCGGTCTGCCAGTTTCACAATAATGACACGTGGATCCTGTAAGGTCGCTTGCAGAATTTTACGGAACGATGCGGCTTTGTTGTATTCCTTGTCGCTGGAATGGCTAAGTTTGGTCACACCATCGACTAGTTCGGCAACGGTGCGTCCAAATTTTTCTGTGATGTCATCTTTGCTGTAGTCAGTATCTTCAATGACGTCATGCAATAGGGCAGCAATGAGCGTGTCGGCATCCAAACGCATGTGCGCCAAAATACAACTGACCGCAATCGGGTGTAACACATACGGTTCACCACTTTTACGGGTAACGCCATCATGCGCATGCTCGGCATAATCGCAAGCCGTAAGCACCTGTTCGACTTCACTTACGCTAAGGTAAGGTTCGATCATGGCTTGAAGCTGTTGTTTGGCTTGGCTGACCATCGTGCCTGGCATATAACACCCTTTAAAATACAAGTGATAACGAATCTACAGTTAGACCTTATAATGAAAAGCATATTGCATGACTTGTCAAATTTTTTCATGCCAAAATATAGGGTCTTTAGACCATTTAAAATAAGATCTTAATCCTTATGTTATAACGGTTTTTGGCCCAAGATTAAAGTTCAGGCAACAAAAAAGCCTAGTAAAAAACTAGGCTTTTTCAGAAAGTCGTTCTTATTGGAAAGAAAAACCATCTAAATTCAAGTTATTTGCTGAAAGTGCGAGGTCAAGACTCGAAGTTTGATAATCTTGATCACGTTGTTTCAAAATGTCTTTAGAAACGTGACCTTCTGCAATTTCACGTAAAGCAACAACGGTAGGTTTGTCGTTGTCCCACTCTACAGTTGGCTCAATGCCTTGACGTGCCAATTGACGCGCGCGCTTGCTTGCCACTAGTACAAGCTCAAAGCGGTTGTCTACATGGTCTAAACAATCTTCAACGGTAACGCGTGCCATAAGAATTCTCGTTCGAATAATAAATTTAAACAGACTGTGCAGTATAAGGTGCTTTGCTTATAGACTCAAGTTTTAATCACGCCGTTGGTGGGCTAATTAATTTCTGAATCAACTCTTGATGACGGTTGGCCTGTTGTGCCAAAACCAATCGGTTGGCAATAATGACCGCTTCTAAATCATGCAGTGCCTTATTAAAGTCATCATTAATAATCACATAGTCAAAATTGACATATTGCTGCATATCTTCCACTGCACAGCCTAAACGATGCTCAATCACTTCAACAGCATCTGTGCCACGGTTAGACAAACGCTCACGTAAATCGAATTGGCTTGGTGGGAGAATAAAAATTTGCTTCGATTCAGGAAAAAGATTGCGCACCTGCTGCGCGCCTTGCCAGTCAATTTCCAGTAACACATCGTGACCTTTGGCTAACTGATCTTTTACTGTGGCTTGGGCTGTGCCGTAATAATTGCCAAACACTTCTGCATATTCAATAAAACCGCCTTGCTCTACCAAGTCGATAAAATCTTGTTTTTGCGTGAAGTGATAATGCACACCATCGAGTTCGCCGGGACGTTGACCGCGTGTTGTGTGAGAAACTGAAACGTGTAAATTATTCACACGCTCAAGCAGGGCTTTAACGAGGGATGTTTTGCCTGTTCCTGAAGCGGCAGAAACGACAAACAATAGACCCGACATGATATTTTTCCTGATATGATAAAATATCTTCTCTATTTTAGAGTAGACGCCCCTTAAACAAAATAGCCAAGATGGCTTTTGTTGGCATAAATTTTTAAACATCCCACCTATTTAACTTCAACATAGAGGGTTCTATGGAAATTGTATTGGCGAATCCACGTGGTTTTTGTGCAGGTGTAGACCGAGCAATTGCGATTGTAAATCGTGCCCTTGAGTGTTTTAACCCACCTATTTATGTGCGTCACGAAGTGGTTCACAATAAATTTGTGGTAGATGACTTGCGTCAGCGCGGTGCGATTTTTGTCGATGAGCTGGATGAAGTACCCGATGACAATATTGTGATTTTTAGTGCACATGGTGTTTCTAAAGCGGTACAACAAGAAGCTGAACGCCGTGGGCTAAAAGTTTTTGATGCGACTTGCCCTTTGGTGACCAAGGTACATATAGAAGTGACCAAGTATGCCCGTGAAGGGGTAGAAGCGATTTTGATTGGTCATGAAGGTCACCCAGAAGTTGAAGGGACAATGGGTCAGTATGACACCAAAAATGGTGGTTCGATTTATTTGGTTGAAGATGAGCAAGATGTTGCAGAGCTAAAAGTGGTGCATCCTGAAAAAGTAGCGTTTGTAACGCAAACCACGCTTTCTATTGATGATACTGCAAAAGTGATTGATGCATTGCGTCAAAAATTCCCTGAAATTCAAGGGCCGCGTAAAGATGATATTTGTTACGCGACGCAAAACCGTCAGGATGCAGTGCGTGATTTATCGGAACAATGCGATGTTGTTTTAGTGGTTGGTTCACCAAACTCATCAAACTCTAACCGCTTGCGTGAATTGGCTGAACGTATGGGTAAACATGCGTATTTAGTCGATAATGCCGATCAGTTGCAGCAAGACTGGTTTAATGAGCACACAAAAATTGGTGTAACTGCAGGAGCATCGGCACCTGAAATTTTAATTAAACAGGTAATTCAGCGCCTACAAGATTGGGGGGCGAAAGCACCGCAAGAGCTTGATGGCCGCGAAGAAAATATTACATTTAGTTTGCCAAAAGAGTTACGTATTCCTGTAACTCAGGCATAAAGTGTTGATGGCTTAACATTCTGAATTTTTTTTAAGAATTGACAGATAATTGCTTTTTGGCAATTATCTGTTTTTTTATGCCTTTTATCCTGATTTGTGTTTGTTTTGTAATTTAATTGGATATTATTTTTAATAGGGTAAAGTTTGGCGCGCCTTGGGGGGGAGTATGCAAAAAAATAAAGGATTTACGTTAATTGAGCTGATTGTGACGATTGCTGTGATGGCGATTATTGCGACTTTGGCTGCGCCTTCTTTTGGGAATTTAGTGGCAAAACAAAAACTAATTCTAACTACCAGAGATTTATCCCAAAAATTATTGGAAGCGAGAAGTAAAGCTGTTTTAATACGTAAAGATGTAACTGTTACATTAGATGACACAACTAAATCATCAAAAGATGATACGGATATTCAAATGTATTGGAATCCAAAGGATGGTAATGCCTTAACTTCCACAAGTGCAACGTCAATTATTTTTACGCCTTATGGCATTGTAAAAGATGCAACAACGGATAGTGATTTAATGATTTGTAATAGTCATTTGAATATAAAGAAAACAATTACAGTAACAAGAATGGGTACTTTATCTAATAAAAATGATAGGACTTGCTAATGAATAATAGAAATATACAACAAGGCGTTGGGATGATGGAAGTTTTAGTTTCCTTATTATTATTAGCTATTGCGGTTTTAGGGTTTGTTGGATTGCAGTTACGTGCAGTAGATGCTGCAAATGAGTCCTTGAATAAAATACAAGCAATGAATATTGCAAGGGATTTTGCTGAACGTATTCGTATTAACCCTTATGCGTTTACATTATTAGATAAAAATAATGCCCTAATAACTAATGGCTCGACAAAATCTGCGTACGTAAAAGCAGTGGAAGAATATGGAGCATTAACAACATCCCACACATGGGCATCATGCTTTGGAAGTTCCAGTTGTACGAGTGCAAACATGGCAATAGAGGATGTAAAGCAAGTAGTAGATAAAGCAAATCAGCAAGGAATGACTATGAATATTTTACCTTGTGCAACCTCTATAACAACAGAGGAGGGCGGTGAGAGTACTACATCTTCAACTAATCTAAATAGTGGACGAAACTGTATATATGTTGCATGGGATACTACGACTGCTACAGAAGGAAGTGGTGATAATGATTGTACGTTATATGGAAAGTTAAAAGATAATTCGAAGTGTATTGTTGTGGAGACATATTAATATGACGAAGTCGCACTTTACTCGTTTTAGCTCGGGATTTACGCTTGTTGAGTTAATGGTCTCTTTGGTTTTAGGGTTATTGGTAGTTGCGGCAGCAATACAGCTATTTATGACTGCGCAAATTAGTGCCAACCTGCAGCGAGCTATCTCTGATATACAAGACAATGGAAACTTCGGTATTAATTATATGATCGAAGATATTCGAAAAGCCAATTTTTCAGCAGATATACCTGTGATTAAAAGTGGCCTGCCTTATGCAGGTATTGTTTTGGGAATCGACAATTTACCTTCAACTTTAACCAATAGATCTGCCAACCTATTAACTAAAAAAGAAGCAGAGGGGACAGGCAAGAAGACAAATATAAGTAGTGATCAATTGACAATACAATACTATGTAGATATTACGGGACAATTTGACTGCGAAGGCTCAGGAATACCTGTAAACAGTTATGTGTTACAAAGATATTTTATCTTGGACGGAAACTTGCGTTGTGATGCTGGTATATATCCTAAAACTGTACCTACAGGAAATGATGCTACTGGGAATCCTAGAACTCATACTATTGTAGGTTTTGGAGGGAATGGAGAAATTGTCATTAGAAATACTGAATATATGCGTATTTTATTTGCAGTGAGTGATGATAAAGTTATTGCAGATAATATTTCAAATGATCCTATTCCTGCTGATGGTTTAGTGCAAAAGAATTTTCGTTATATAGATAGTTATCCAACGAGTGGAACTTTGCCTCGTATTCGTGGTGTACAAATTGGTTTATTAATACGCTCAAATGAAAATGTAGGCGGTAACCCGGATATTAAAACAAGAAATGGTTCTGCTTTTTCAGTATTAGATAAAAACAATGTTACTGTGAATACAATTGATTCAAATTTACGCCAAGTAATTTCACAAACAGTTGCTTTTCGAAATGCATTGGGGAGTGGTTCATAATGGTTGCACTTAAAAATATAGAAAAAGGTAATACTTTAATCGTAATATTAATATTAATTGTAGTGGTGACTATTATTGGCTTAGTAGCAATTCGTGAAAGTATAACTTCTTTAAAAATATCAACCAACAGCCAAGCACAGGCTTTACTTATGCGTAATTCAGATGCCTATTTTTTTAATATTGAAGGCGCTGGGGAAGTGTATAAAAAATTAAATGCGAGTAAGTTTGGTTTTGTTGGTTTTGCTTCGCAACCTGAAAATATTGGTAAAGAAGTAGTATTTTGTTTTAATCAGAATATCGTACAAAATTTTGATACTAATACTGTTGGAGTGATTTCCAATATATTAACTAATACTGCTGATACTATTGGCACGGGAAAAAAGAAAATCTCGCCAATTACTCGAGGTGCTTGTGACCCGTCTGTAGCTGATAATTATACTAGTGGGCGTAAGGCAGTGATGACACAGGTTGCGATTAAAGTGGATAACACACCAAGTGCGCCTTTAGAGAACTTTGTACAAGGAACAGATGTTCCTCAAGTTTCTCAACCGATTAAAGTCAGAATTAACACTACTTCATTAATGCCTGCAATGGCAAGTACAGCAACTTCTACACAAATCAAGTCATGTTTAACTGACTATCCTGCTGACGTAATTAAAGATGGTTTAAATGAAAGTAATACCATTGCGGATTGTTTGCGTCATTACAACGTGCCATTTAATGCGCAAGTTGCTGAATACCGTCAAAGTAATACACCAATGTAGTCCATTTTGTTTAAGATTCGGGGGAAAGTGTAATGAAAGAATTAGAAAATAAAAAAATGAAGTTTAGACCGCATCCTTTGGTTATTGCGATGGCTTATGCTATGGGGGTCATGTTACCCAATACAGTGAATAGTGCTATATCAAGTGATTTAGATATCTATAAGCAACCTACCAAAGGCAAAACTACTTTATTACTAATGGTAGATAGTTCAGCAGGAATGAATGATGATGGTGCTGCGAAATTTCCTCTAGCATCTATTAAGAGAGATTATCCACGTTGTACTGCTAAACTTTTGGAAGAAACTACTGTTTCCCTAGAGTCTAAGTATCAGGGTGACTATACTCTCACAGATAATAGAGGGGCAAAAAAACCTACTTTTGTATATGGAATGCCTTATTGTAATGATGGTACAGGTGAGTATAAATATAGTCGTCAGGATCGGCAGAAAATTGCAATGACGAAGCTGTTAAGTAGCAGAGATATTTCAGATGATATCGTGATGGGTTTAGGGCAAATGCCTACGCAAACTTCTGCTAACTATATTATTAGTACAACTAAGACCGCAGACCAAAATGCCATCTATAACTCTGGGGTAACTCAATATAGATTCAAGGGAACAAACCCATATCCAGGCTTAGAAAGTAATGGTACAGGTACTTCTGCTAAAATTTTGATTCCTGCAGCGCCTTTGAACCTCGCCCAACGATGGAAGATGCGTATAGCTGCAACTACCCTTTATGCTGGGGGTACAACGCCTTTGGCAAGTGGTTTGGCAGAAGCGGGTGCATATATGCTGGGAGGAACCTCTCCTTTAAGTCCTAACTCAGTACCCACAAAATCTTATCCAGGAGTTGCGACTGAAAATGCGTCTGGTTATGTAAAAGATATTGGTTATAGACAAAGCGGATTTATTGACTCAATAGATACTGTTAAAAATACCGCTAAAACGGAATATGTTTCACCAATAGATAGTGGTACAGAGTCTTGTAACAGTAATGGGATATTTCTCCTAACCAATGGTACACCCACAGAAACTCAAAGCGATGTAGCACAGATTTTGATGCGCAATGTGCTGAAAGATAATAGTTTTACTTGTCCAAATAGTGAAAGCAGTGGAAGTATTAAACAGGTAGGCTCAGGAGCATCTGATTTTGGCTGGACCTGTATGGGGGAGTTTGCTAAGCGACTATATAATAATAATAAAAAGATTAAAGTTGCTATTGCTGGGTTTGGTGATGATTTTGCCCCTTACTTACAAAGTGATAAATCAATTTCCCTTAGCAAGCCAGATGGTACATTAAGAAAGTATTATAAGTGTAATGCTTTAAAGGTAGGGGATACTTATGTTTCAAATGGGGTAACTAGGGTTGTAACTCAGGATGTAATAAATGCTTGTAATTTGGGGGAACAGGAAAATACTGATCCTTCACTAAATGTTGGGGGGAAAGTAGGAGGATATGGACAAGGGGGATTTTATCCAATTGTTTCACCTCAAAATTTGATTGATAGTGTAAAGGATTTTGTGGCAGATTTAGAAACTTCCTTACCTGCATTAAATACAGGGGTTCCAGGTATTCCTGTAGATACCCTAAATGCTACACAACGAATTCCTTATGCATTTTATTCACAATTTCAACCTAATACATTAGCAAGTCAGGCAATTGGTATTTGGGTGGGTAATGTAAAAAAATATCGTGTTGCTGATAGTACATATAAAGATCGTAATTCAAACAATGTAATAAATACGAATGGTTTATTAAATGCAACACGAGACTATTGGAATAATTCGATCAATACAGATGGTGCAGATGCCACAAAAGGTGGTGCTCTATCCAAGCTTCCTGTACAAACACAAATAGGTCGTAAAATTTATAGTGATAGATCAGTTTCAGGAGCTACAGTTACAGCAATTACTACGCCTGGTACAGCATTAACTTTAATTAATTCGAATAATACTTCTGGATCTACAAATACTGCTGAAAGTTTAAGAGCAAGTGCTGATCCAGATAGAGCATATTTACTGAATTTATTAGGTTTTGGCGTAAATGTTCCTACTCCTCCAGCCAATTTAACAAATGCTGCCCAACTCCGCCAAATGGGTGCTACGCTTAACTCAACACCATTATTTTTAACTACAGAGAGTAAAATTGCTACAAAAGCAACGGGTTCTGGAGATACTCGGGTAAATGTTGGAGATTATATTAATCGTAAAGATTATGTGCTTTTTGGAACCAATCAAGGCCTGTTGCAAGTAGTAAATGCTGATACAGGAGAAGAAAAATTCGCATTTTTACCTAAAGAAATGATTGAGCGTCAAAAAAATGGTTTTATCGCTAAATCTCTACAAACTAATTCAAATGTAGGAAGTGATTTATATCAAGGAATTGATGGTGCTTGGTCAGTTTATGCAAATTATGTGGCAAATAACGAAAGTAATTCTCTTAAAGCTTCAACGCTAAATGTGTATGGAGGAATGCGTCGAGGTGGTTATAATTACTATGGGCTTGATTTAAAAGATATCGAGACAAGTAGCCCTAAACTTTTATTTAAGGTTGGACCTCAGCAATCTATAAGTACAGCAGGTGCAGTCAGTTTAACAGGAACTTGTAGTAATACAGCACCTTTAGATTGTATGGGACAAAGTTGGTCTAAGCCAACGATTGCATGGATTAAATGGAAAGGTAAACCACAGCTAGTAATGATTGTGGGCGGGGGGTATGATCCAGTTTATGACAGTGTAATCTATAAATCTAATACAACAGCAACTAAAGGAAATGGTGTTTATATTTTTGCAGCAGAGAAAGCAAAAACTGCAACTGGTTCGAATGATACAACCATGCCTGATCCTGGCGCACTACTTTGGTGGGGAAGCAGCACAGCCACTAATACTACTCCAGGTGATAACAACACAACTCAAAAAACTAATAATGCGAATTTAAAATACAGCGTAGTCAGCGAGATTAAAGCTATTGACCGTGATAGTGATGGTTTTGTTGACAATCTGTATTTTGGTGATCTTGGTGGACAGGTTTTCCGTGTGGATATTGATAATGCGTCTTCTGGAACAGCAGGTACTTTAACTAAAAATATGGTGGTTAAACGTATCCAGCGTATTGCAAACTTTATTTCAGATACAGAACGTTCGACAAGAGCTGCACCACGTTTTTATCAAATCCCAACATTTACTGTGCATAGTCTAAGTGCGTCTTCAACAGCAACAGTGGCAGGAACTTCTACAACTACTTCATATACGTTGGGTGGTGTAAGAGGAGGTGCAACACGCTTTGCTGTGATTAGTATTGGATCAGGAAATACTAGTAATCCAATTGAAAGCACTTTGACTAGTACAGCAGGTACAAATGGCGGCTTGCCTGATCGCGTTTATGGTATTTTTGACAGGGATATAGGGCGCGTTGATTTATATACTAATGTTAATGATAGCGATACAACAGGATCGAACCCAACAACCGATGGGTTAACTAGTAAAGATATTGTATTAGCAAATATGATTGATATAACTGCGACTGCAGGTACTACGGCCACGGTTGTTAATATGGTTTCGGCAGGAAACCATGGTTGGTACCACACTTTAACAGGCACGGGGTTGGGTCGAACAGGTACGGATAATATTGAAGCAAATCAATCTATAGCACGTTATAAAGTATTAGGTAGTTTTGCGGCAATTAAAAATACATTATTTACTAGTTACTTTGATGCTGCAGATAAGGGCTCTTCATCTAGTTGTAGTGCGGGGGTTAAAGGTCGTTCATATATTAAAAACTATTGTTTGCCTTTTGGTAGCATGGGTACAGATGGTAATAATTGTGGTACGTCCACAGATGGTCGCAGTTATTCTACTGCTAACGGTGGTATAGGTAGTGATGTTGGGGCTGGTATTGTTCCTGTAGTAGTAGGTGGAATGACCAATAATAAGATTGGACCAATTACAGGTAAAGGTCAAAGCAGTGGAGTCTCAGCACAATATTCAACACCACTTCGTTTTGAACCAATTAAGTGGCTGGCCAAACGTTCATGAGGAAACATAATGTCTAAAATGAACATTAAACAGGTAAAGGGCTTTACTCTGATCGAGATAATGGTAGTAGTAGTAATTGTTGCAATTTTCGCAGCAATTGCTATTCCTAGTTATCAGTCTTATATACGTAGAGGGGAGGAGTCCAAAGCTATGCAGGAAATGCTGAGAATTTCTCAGGAATTAGAAAGATATAAATCAAAAAATTTTAATTATCAGGGTTTTGCTGTGGGAGCTAATACTGCCTTTTCAGTGACGAATACCAGTTATACAATTTCTATTGTTGATGGTACTGATTCATCTAAAAAATTGGTTGATACGAGTTCAACAGGGCAGAAATGGGCAATGCAAGCAAATGCAAATGATACTTATGGGAAAAAATTTAATTTTTTGTTAACAAGTGATGGTTTTAAATGTAAAAATAAAACTTTTTCTGTGATGACCTATAGCGAGTGTAAAGTCGGTGGTATAAATGAATGGTAAAGATATAAGATATAAAAAAGGATTTACCTTAATCGAGCTGATGATTGTAGTGGTAATTATTGCTATTTTGGCAGCAATTGCTTACCCGTCCTATACACAGTATAAAATTCGTACTAATCGAGCTGAAGTACAAAGCGAAATGATGAATACTGCCCAGCGTTTACAGAGTTATTACGTGATTCATCATAATTATACGAGCGCAACTTTAGATAACAACGCAATCAGGAAGGATTATCCCCCATCTAATCCTATTTATACCATTACACTTGTTCCAAGTGGTCAAACCTATAGATTAACTGCAGAGCCTAAAACGGGTACTGTTCAGGTAGGGAATGGAAGTGTAATTCTTAATAGTAATGGATGGAAATGTTGGACTAAAACTACGATAGCATGTACTCCTTCAGCCACCTCAAACTGGGACGGCAAATAAGCTCAAATTCAAAATTGTGGATAAACACTTTTTGATCTTTCATTCAGGGCAAATTTCACGTAAAATATTGCCCTCTATGAAAGGGGTTTGAAATGTATCGATGGTCGATACAGGGATAATCCGTAAAAACTATAAGGTTGTATCATGGTAGTTATTCGTCTTACTCGTGGTGGTGCTAAAAAGCGTCCATTCTATCAAATCGTTGTAACTGACAGCCGCAATGCGCGTGACGGTCGTTTCATCGAGCGTATTGGTTTCTTCAACCCAACAGCTCAAGGTAAAGCAGAAAAACTTCGTTTAGATGCTGACCGTTTTGCTCACTGGGTTGCACAAGGTGCTCAACCTTCTGAACGTGTTGCTTCTTTAGCTGCTCAAGCGAAGAAAGCTGCAGCTGCTGCATAATTTTTACAAATTAAGTCGTAGGTAGCCCATGACACCAACACAGAATGTGCCCGAAGATCGTATTCAGATTGGACAGCTACGTTCAGCATATGGATTAAATGGGTGGCTCTGGGTCTATTCCAATACAGAACCCATGAGCAACATATTTGACTACCTGCCTTGGTACATTGAAACCAAAGCAGGTTGGCAAATGGTCGATGTAAAACGTTGGAAACCACATGGCAAAGGCTTGGTGGTCAGCTTAAAAGGTGTGAGTGATCGTACCGCAGCAGACAACTTGGTTGGCGCAAATATCTGGATTTCAAAAGCGCAACTGCCTCAACCAGGCGTGGACGAGTATTATTGGTCTGATTTAAAAGGTCTAACAGTGTTAGGTCTGGACGATGACGAACAAGAAGTAAACCTCGGTCAAATCCATGAATTGTTTGAAACAGGTGCCAATGACGTGATGGTAGTTCGCGCAACTGCCGATAGCGTCGATAGCGAAGAGCGTATGATTCCATGGCATAAAGATGTGGTACAACGCGTTGATCTCGAAGCGGGTCGCATCTACGTAAATTGGGGCGTAGATTATTAATCCATTCAGGATTCGCAGAGCAGGAAAATAGAGGAGTCTGCGGTGTTTTTTGCAGTCATTACGCTTTTTCCTGAAATGTTTGAAGCGATTACAGCTTACGGTATTAGCGGACGCGCAGCAAAACGCGATTTAATGCAAATTACTTGTATTAATCCACGTGATTATGCACAGGGCAACTACAAAAGGGTGGATGAACGTCCATTTGGTGGTGGTCCGGGTATGGTGATGATGGCAGAGCCTTTGGCGCAAGCAATCCAGCATGCCAAACAGCTTGCACAGCAAGCAGGAGCAGTTCATGTACCTGTGGTGTATATGTCGCCACAAGGTAAAACCTTAAACGAAACTGCAGTACAACAATTCGTTGAATATGATGGATTAATTGTATTGTGTGGTCGTTATGAAGGGGTCGATGAGCGTTTAATCCAAAACTATGTTGATCAGGAATGGTCAATTGGCGATTACGTTTTATCGGGCGGTGAACTACCAGCGATGGTGTTGTTGGACAGTATTATTCGGAGACTTCCGGGTGCAATGTCTGATGAACAATCTCATGTGCAAGACTCATTTGTGGATGGTCTTTTAGATTGCCCACAATATACCAAGCCAGACCATTTTGAAGGTTTGGATGTCCCTGAAGTACTAAAGTCGGGACACCATGCCAATATTGAAAAATGGCGGTTTTTGCAGCGTTATCAACGGACTTTAGAACGTCGACCTGAGTTGATTGAAAAAGTTGAGTTGAGCAAGCAGCAAAAAAAATGGCTAAAAGATTCGCAAGGGTAGACCAAATAATTGGTTTATCTAAGCACCATGGCTACAGACAGTGTGTTTGTAGTTTTTAAATAGGCTCTTTATGCATTGAAGCGGTCAGGCATAAAGGGAAAGTCAATCGGGTCTATGCGCTTTAGCCTCTAGACCCAGTGGAAATCAGACCTCTTCTGACCCACACATATTGGAGATACCCCATGAGTGGTAAGCATCCTTTAGTACAAGCTGTTGAGAATGCACAGCTTAAGCAAGACATCCCAGCTTTTGCACCAGGCGATACAGTTATCGTTCAAGTAAAAGTAAAAGAAGGTGATCGTGAGCGTCTTCAAGCATTTGAAGGTGTTGTAATTGCGAAGAAAAACCGTGGTTTGAACTCTGCGTTCACAGTACGTAAAATTTCTAGCGGTGTTGGTGTTGAGCGTGTTTTCCAAACTCACTCTCCAATCGTTGCGAAAATCGAAGTGAAACGTCGTGGTGACGTTCGTCGTGCTAAACTTTACTACCTACGTGAATTGTCTGGTAAAGCTGCACGTATTCGTGAGAAATTACCAGCACGTAAACAAGGTTAATTTTAACCTTGCGTTACAGCTAAAAAATGCGCCATTTAGGCGCATTTTTTTATGTCTGGTATTTGATTTATAAACCTTGTAGTTTTAAGCGGTTGGCATGTTGACGATATACATCAACAGGATCAGGCGCAAAAATATCTTTCATGCCCAAGAGTTGATTGACTTCGTCCAAGTGGTTCCAATAGTAATTATCACGAATGGTTTTACCAAATTTGGCGCTGCAGCGTGATACCAAACCATCATTATCACGACCATTATCAATCAACAAACTGGTTGCCAACATGGCTGAGTCTGGATCAAGTAAATTAGTGACAGCCGTATTGCCCGTAAATGAATAGAACTGGATGCCTTTTTCTTGATAAGCGCCCTCACCACAACTTGTCGTTGGCATACCCATTGGGAATTTGCTGTTAAATTGTGCTGAACCTGTGGTGCTCAAACTGTTGGCACCTGCCAATGAGTCATGTGGATAGCTATTTGGATCTAAACCTTGTGCCCAAGTAATGGTTTTAGACACTAAATTGACCATATCAATTAATGGTTTTTCTAAGGCCGAACCTTGGACTTTTAGAATAAAGTCGGCCACAGGTGAGCCTTTATTCGGTGCACCGACCGCAGTCAGCGATGCGACTTTAGATGGCATCACGCCTGCAACATAACGAATGGTTGGTCCACCATGTGAGTGACCAATTAAGTTGACCTTGCTTGCGCCTGTAATCGCAAGAATTTCATCGACTTGTTGTGCCAATTGTTCGCCACGAATTTCCGATGAATTAAAAGGGGATACGCGGGTTGCCCAAGCGTTAGCACCGTTACGTGCTAAATTGGGTAAAATTTGGTACCAATAATCGACACCTAACTGATCTCCACCAATATTGATAAAGCCTGCCATACCGTGAGTAAACACAATCGGATATTTGGTTTTGGCATAACTGGAGATCACGAAGTTAGATTTGACCTGTTCTGCATTGGATGCGTGCGCGGTACTGAAGGTACTAGCCGCAATTAAGCCTGCAATGAATAATCCATATTTCATATAACATCCTCTATTTTATTGTGCTTTCCTAGCATGACAATATCTATTGTCAAATATCATTATTCAGGAAATTTGCTAGATTGCAAGTTCTGAATGATTCATGGTTATTGAACTTCTTGCACTTGAGTTTCAAGCACATGAAGATGGTTTTGCCAAGATTGAAATGAGCTTTACTATTACAAACCTTGTAATTTCAATCGGTTGGCATGTTGTCGATACAGTGCAACTGGGTCAGGTGCAAACAAGCCCGTTAAGCCAAACATCATGTTGGCAAGGTCGGTATGATTTAGTCGGTAGTTGTCACGAATGACGTGTCCAATGTGGGTACTACAACGTGCGACCATGCCATCGTTGTCTAAATTGCCATAAGACAGTGGGCCGAGTTGCATTAAAACAGTGTCAATATCCAGTAAATTGGTGGCTTGTGCTACACCTGTCCATGAATAGTAATGAATTCCGCGATCTACTTTGGCACCGCTGCTGCTGCAATTTGCGGCCAAGGCTGTGGTTGGAAAACGACGGTTAAAATCTGCAGACGCTGTTTCGGTTAAAGAAGCCATCGATGCATCAAAATCGACAGGCATGTCTGGCTGTTGCTGCGCCCAAGTAATGAGAGGCGCCACCATGTAGTCGCCTAAAATATTAAACGCGGTGCGTGATAAACGATTATTTTGAATATCATCGGCAACTTTGGAGCCACGGAATGTTCCTGCAACACCGGTAATTGATGCCACATATTCAGGTTTGGTCGCAGCCACATAACGTACTGTTGGACCACCATGCGAGTGACCAATTAAATTGACTTTGGATTTGCCAGTGATTGCCATGACTTCTTCGACTTGGGCAATCAGTTGCTCACCTCGAAATTCAGTACGGTGTGCAGGGGAGAGTTGTGCGGCAAATACGGTTGCGCCATTACGTGCCATATCTGGCAAAATTTGATACCAATAATCCATATTAAAGGTTTCATTGCCAATGCGTGACCATCCGAGCCAGCCGTGTACCATGAGCAATGGATATTTGGTTTTGGCATAGTCAGATTTGGCCTGTTCCTGAATAGGCAACACGCTTGGAGCAGCTTGAGCGACACCCATTGAACCGAGCAAGCAGCCAGTGACAGCCAATGTAATTGCCCGTATGTTAGAGATGATGGTCATAAAACAATCCTGTGTTCTTTATTTTTATTACAAGTGAAGTGGTGGCTTCGCTTCCCTCCTGAAAGCTCAGATATGCAAATTGCCGTTGCTTACGGCACATTATTGTGAGTCATTCTCGACTATTTTTTGTACGCTCAGGTATTTTTTCATGCGTAATTTAGAAAAAACATATCATTTGGGGACAGTTATTGCGCATTGTCCCAGAGATTTGTAAATCTACATGCATATTGATATCTATTTAATATTTATAGACATTTGTATATTAAATCGTTGTGGTGAGTTTGTACTAAAACAGCTTTTCAGGCATAAAAATAGGGCATGTTGCATGCCCCAGTTTCCTATGTAGATAGGTTAGTCAGCAAAAGGTAATTTTCCACCTTGATCATGTACCTGCTCAAAGGTTTCTAAACGCAATTGCTCTTGTGGATTTTGAAAATGCTGTCCGCGTAATTGTTTCACGGCTTGTTGCTTGGCTTGATCATTCATTCCACTTTGCATGATTTGATCACGCGCACTTAAATAATCCTCTACTCGTGATTTCCACTGACTGCGTTGCCCATCTAATTGTTCTAAACGCTGAGTTGCTTCAGGACTAACCAGATTTAAACGCATTTGGCGGATTTCAGCAGCAGAACCACCACGTGCTTTAATTGCCGCAGTCAAGCTGCGTAAATCTTGCAAGGTGTTCAGCTGTTCTAAATTTTCTTGCCAATCTTGAGGTAATTGTTTAAATAATTCCTGCAATTGTCGTGCTTTTTCAGCTTCAGATAATTTTTTATCATCCATGACTGCCATGCGCTTTAGGGTATATTCGTGATAGGCATCTTCCGTACCAAATAAACCTTCAATTTCATAATCAGAAAAATATTGTTTACGCAGATTTTGCATATTGCTAAAAATGCTGCGGTAATATTGCGGATCTTCCTGATTTAAATTCGGTGCTTGCAGTTGTCCAAGCGCATTGCGATAGTCTAAATAACGTTGCCATAAATCTAAAATTTGCGATAAGGCAGGCTCTTTATGTCCTTGTTGAATATACCTTTTAAAATCACCACGAATTTGTTCAATGCTTTTTTCGCCATATTGGGTAATAAAATATTCAAAACAGTTACGGGTTTGCTCATTCACAATCAGACGATTACTTGCATCCAGTTTAAGCTGACAATTGACTTCGGTGTCCTGCTGACTTGGGCTTAAAAAATTTGCAGCAGGGTTATTTTGCATGGCTTGCTGCATGCTCAAAGCTTGAGATGTTTCATCATTTGAGCTTTGCTGGGGTGATGTATCGGGGGAGTTTGATTGTGGCATCAGCCAATACACCAAAGTTGAAATGAGCAGTATCACTACGCCTAAAACAATCCATATTTTATGTTTCTGCATTCCAATGCACCTGTATATCCATTTTATTTTTTTAATCCTAAGCCCCAAATATGCCATAAAAGTAAATCGCTGTTCTAGAAATGTTGTCATTTATCGCGGCAGATTGTTACCATGACGCAGTTTTGCTTTGACCTATGTGTGCTATGAAATCATCTGCGGCTAAAATCCAGCGTCGTGCCATTAGTGGTGTATTTTTATTGAATAAACCTTTGGGCATCAGTTCCAATGCAGCATTGCAAAAAGTGCGTTGGCTATATCGGGCGCAAAAAGCAGGGCATACAGGAGCATTAGATCCATTGGCTTCGGGTTTGCTGCCGATTTGTTTGGGTGAAGCGACCAAGTTTTCGCACTACTTACTCGATTCGGTGAAACGCTACCAAACTACCATTCAATTGGGACACAGCACCACCACAGGAGATGTTGAGGGTGAAGTGCTGTTGCAGCAGGCTGTACCTGCATTGAGCCAAGAGCGCATTGAACAGGTATTGGCACAATTTCAGGGCGATATTATGCAAGTTCCGCCCATGTATTCTGCCTTAAAAAAAGAAGGTCGTCCGTTATATGAATTAGCGCGACAAGGCATTGAAATTGAACGTGAAGCGCGTCCAGTCACAATTTATGCCATTGAATTGCTGTCTTTTACAGAACAGAGCATCACTTTGGATGTAACTTGTTCTAAAGGCACGTATATTCGTGTTTTAGGTGAAGACATTGCCAAAGCCTTGGGTACTTATGGACATTTGACCTATTTGCATCGGATTAAAACGGGGCATTTTGACTTGATTCCGAGTTATAGCATTGAATATTTGGAAAGTTTAAGTGAAGCAGAACGTGAGGCTTTATTGCTGCCTGCGTATGCACCTGTACAGCATTTTCTACACATTCAAGTTCCTGAAGGACGCGCTGAATATTTTAGTCATGGCATGGAAAGTAATATTGACCATCCTGCAGCAGCGCAAGTGTTGGTCTTTGATGGTGAGAAGTGTCTAGGTTTGGCTGAAGTTACAGATAAAAAGCGCTTGGTACCGAAACGGGTTTTAAATCTCTAAGCTTTGTTCAGATACATAACTTGAATAAAGTGAGTAAGTGAATTAAAGCTTTTTATACAAATAGTTGCAGGATTTTGGATTGATCCTCTATACAGTACTTAGAGGATTAAAACGAAATTAAAAAACTGACTCCAAAACCGATGTGGATGTGCGAGTAGATTTTTATCAATCTGTTCGCCGCGCATGGGTAAAAAACAGAGGTCTGCACATGAATATTTTTGAAGCTTTACGCCAAAGTCACGACATTCAACGAAATTTAGCCCACCAACTGACGCAAACTTCAGGTGATAGCCCTGAACGTAGAGCGATATTTGAACAACTTAAAAATGAATTATTTGCGCATGCAGTGGCAGAAGATCGCTATTTTTATATTCCCTTAATGATGACTGACGCAGGTTTAAATATCACTCGCCATGCTTTGGCAGAGCATCATCAAATGGATGAATTACTTGAACAATTAACCGAAACTGAAATGAGCAACACAGGTTGGTTGGCCATTGCAAAGCAACTGTCAGATAAAGTGCATCATCATTTAAAAGAAGAAGAACATGGCTTTTTTCAGCAGGCAGGCAAAATTTTGTCTGAACAGCAAAAACAAAGTCTAGCCAAGCAATATTTGGCAGAGTATGAAAAATACCAACAGATGTCTAAAGACAGTTTGGTTTAAGCATTATTCTGATTTAAACATTCTGCGGCTGTTTGGATTTTTTTACTGCTCTAAAAGTAACACCGACCGAAGCTAACATAATGCAGCATAAGGCGAGCCATTGCAGTGAAGTAATTTTCTCACCCAACAATACCAAGCCTGTCAGTGCGGCTAAAGCAGGCGATAAACTGGAAAGTGTGCCATAACTCATTTTGCTGAGTTGTTTTAAGGCTTGTAAATCCAGCGCATAAGGAATGGCCGTGGCAAGTACTGCAATGGCAAGCGCCTTACCCCAATACTGGGTTTCAAACAGTGCGGGGGCATTGTTATACAGTCCGAAGGGAATCAAAGCCAAAGCCGAAATACTGATGGCGATGGTCAGCGCGTGCATGCCAATATTTTGTTGCACCACTTTTTGCCCAAAATAAATATAAAAAGCCCAGCACAATCCTGCACCTAAGGCACATGCTGCACCAAACAGACTAAAATGATCACCCTGCGCTTGTCCCCAAGGCACCATAAGAATAATGCCTAAAATCGCCAACAACACCCAAACATAATCTTTACGGTTTTGAATGGATAATAAAGCCAAGCCCAAAGGCCCGACAAACTCTAAACCCACCGCAATACCTTGTGGCAATTTGCCCAAAGACAGATAAAACAGAATATTCATTAAGCCCAAGGCTGCGCTATAGCACAATAAATCACGCCATTTTAAATGTGCGAGCCGCGACAGAATTTGCCATGAGCGAAACATGATTGCCACAATTACACTGGCAAAGCACAGTCGCAAAATCGTCACAGTAAGCGGGTCAAGCACCTGAAACAATTGTTTGGCAAAAGAAGCACTGATTTGATAGGAGATCATGGATAAAACCATGAACAACACCGCAGTGAGTTGGGCGTTTGGCATGGGGCAGAAAAATACTCAACAGTGGGGAAATGAGAAAGTCAGGCAGATTATAGCAAGTTTAAAAATGCAGAGCTGTGGAAACTCAAGGTCATGCCCATAGATCAGACATAAAAAACCACAGTACTAAGACTGTGGTTTTTTGTAGCATCAGCGTGTGGTCTTAGAACAAGACACGTACGCGAATTGTGCCTTCAACTTCGTGTAAAGTATCTAGTGCTTCTTTCGATGCAGTTGCATCAACGTCCATCACTAAATAACCGACATCACCTTTGGTCATAAGTGATTGACCAGAGATGTTGATGCCATGTTCAGCAAACAAGTTGTTGATTTTAGACAATACACCTGGAATATTTTGGTGAATGTGTAATAAACGGTGCTTGCCTTCAGTTAATGGCAATGCAATTTCAGGGAAGTTCACTGCAGACAAAGTCATACCTTTATCTGAATATGCAACAAATTTCTCTGCCACTTCTAAACCAATGTTCGCTTGCGCTTCCATAGTAGAACCACCCACGTGCGGTGTTAAAATCACGTTTGGTAGGTTGCGTAGTGGAGAAACAAATTCTTCACCATTGGCTTTTGGTTCTTTCGGGAATACGTCAACTGCAGCACCTGCAATATGACCAGACTTGATAGCATCTGCTAAATCTTCAATCACCACACAAGTACCACGTGCCGCGTTAATGAAAATTGCGCCTTCTTTCATTTGTGCAAATTGTTCTTTTGCCATGAAATTGCGGGTAGATGGTACATCTGGAACGTGTAAAGAAACCACGTCAGCATTTGCCAATAATTCGCCCATAGAGCCAACTTGACGTGCATTACCTAAAGGTAACTTGGTTACAGCATCATAATAAATGACCTGCATACCCAAGCTTTCAGCCAATACTGAAAGTTGAGAACCGATTGAACCGTAACCCACGATACCTAAAGTTTTACCACGTGTTTCAAATGAACCGACTGCAGACTTGTTCCAGCCACCTGCATGTGTATCGGTTGATTTTTCAGGTACGCGACGTAGCAATAAAATTGCTTCAGCCAATACCAATTCTGCAACCGAACGGGTGTTTGAATAAGGGGCATTGAAAACTGGAATACCACGTTCCATTGCTGCAGTTAAGTTCACTTGGTTTGTACCAATACAGAAACAACCTACCGCAATTAGTTTGTTCGCAGCTTCAAAAACTTCTTCAGTTAGCTGTGTACGTGAACGAATTCCAATGAAATGCGCATCTTTAATCGCTTCTTTTAACGCATCGCCCTCAAGCGCCGTTTTACGATAATCGATGTTGGTATAACCCGCTGCATTTAACACGTCGATTGCGTTCTGGTGTACGCCTTCTAACAACAAGAAACGAATTTTATCTTTAGGTAGTGAAAGATGTTGGCTCATTACGGCTCCGCTACAAAGGCCAAATTTAGTGGCGGTATGATAACATAGGAGATGGGTCGATATACATTTCCTTTATGACCAAGAGTGCAGGTATTTTTTGTCAGATATAATCTCTTTCAGAAATATTGCCCAAAATTGCCTGTTCTTACCACGTTATATTATCGGAATTGCCAATATTCACAGGTTTTTCAAAAAAATCGCTTATAATAAGCGGCGCACATGAAAGCCAACCCACGCTGTTGCTTTGATGCACATATTTAGTCTGCAGTATCTTCATCTTCAAATAGATCAAGATGTGCAGACAGTCGCTTTTCTTCCTGTTTAATTCTTGCTAGGTCTGCAAACGATGAATGCTCCAGTCGCTTTAACCCCTGAGTTATTGACCCAATTAACGGCAATAGTCGGTGAAAACCGTATTAAAACGGATGCTGATAGCCTCCAAAACTGGGGTCGTGACCATACAAAGCATTTTGATCCAAACCCATCGGTCATCGTTTTTCCATCAAGCACAGAGCAAGTACAAGCCATTGTAAAACTGGCGAATCAGTTTAATGTGGCCATTACTCCATCGGGCGGACGTACAGGTTTATCTGCGGGTGCGGTGGCAGCCAATGGTGAAATTGTAGTCAGCATGGACAAGATGAACCAAATCTTGGAATTTTTCCCTGCAGACCGTATGGTACGTGTGCAAGCGGGTGTGGTGACTGAGCAACTACAAAACTATGCCGAAGAACAAGGCATGTATTATCCAGTCGATTTTGCATCTTCAGGTTCTTCACAAATTGGCGGTAATATTGGTACCAATGCGGGCGGTATTAAAGTCATTAAATACGGCATGACCCGTAACTGGGTGTTGGGTCTGACTGTGGTAACAGGCAAAGGAGATATCCTGCGTCTGAACAAGGGCATGATCAAAAACGCAACAGGTTATGCGCTGCAACATTTATTTATTGGCGGTGAAGGCACACTTGGCTTAGTGACCGAAGCTGAAATTAAGCTAGAACGCCAACCGCAAGATTTGCAAGTGATGGTGTTGGGCGTACCTGATTTTAATTCGGTGATGCCTGTATTACATGCTTTCCAAGCTAAAATTGATCTGACTGCATTTGAATTCTTTGGTGAATTGGCGATGCAAAAAGTCTTGGATCATGGTCATGTGCAACGTCCATTTGAAACCGAATGTCCATTTTACGTGTTACTTGAATTTGAAGCGCCATTTGAGCCAATTATGGACAAGGCGATGGAAATTTTTGAACACTGTATGGAACAAGGCTGGGTGATGGATGGCGTATTGAGCCAAAGCCTAGACCAAGTTGAAAGTTTATGGCGTTTGCGTGAAGACATTTCTGAGTCGATTGCACCGTTTATTCCATATAAAAACGATATTTCAGTATTGATTACTCATGTTCCTGCATTTATTCAGGAAATTGATGCAATTGTGGCAGAAAACTATCCTGACTTTGAAATTTGCTGGTTCGGCCATATTGGTGATGGTAACTTGCACCTGAACATTCTTAAACCTGCCGATTTAAGCAAAGACGAATTCTTTGCCAAATGTCAGGTGGTAAATAAGTATGTATTTGATACTGTGAAGAAATATGATGGTTCTATTTCTGCAGAACACGGTGTAGGCATGACCAAAAAACCATATTTGGAATATTCACGTTCGGCTGAAGAAATTGAATATATGAAAGCGTTGAAAAAGGTTTTTGACCCTCAAGGCATTATGAACCCAGGCAAATTATTTGATTTGTAATTCCTTTCGCCTTTCATTTATTTAAGTGAATTGAAAAACGCATCCTCGTGATGCGTTTTTTTATGCCGCTGTTTTAATTTTACATTTCTGTTCTAGCGTTTCTGCGCTAACAGGGCATCATAGAAGCATAAATAATAATCAACATTTTGGAGGAGTTATGTTGCGTTTAATCACGGTTTCCGCATTGGGTGGTGCGTTATTGTCAGGCTGTGCGACTACACAGAATATTATTTCACAAGTTACGCCTGCAGAAACACCTTTGGCGCAGGTACTCAAACAACGTCCAGATTTGCGTAAAGAATTGGCTACCGTTGAAATTCGTCAATACTTTAACCGTGTCGAAGCACCAACTGCGGCAGAAGTAAAAATTACCGAAACAGGCTTAATGGATGATTCGGTACGTTCAATTCGTAGTATTTATCACTTTAAAAATATTAATGGACAATGGCAGCAGGGTGATGTGCAAACCGCTTACTTATGCGCACGTGGTAAAAATACCAAGACTTTCCAAAGCAAAAAATGTCCTTAAATTGCTGTAGGGCTTAGGTAAATCTTGCATGATGTTCTAAAAATGCAACAAAGCGTCTGTGGATAATACTCGTGTTATCCACAGCTTTTATTTAGGATGACTTCATTCGATTCAAAAACGTGTGAGCGCAGCATGTCCATCAAAACGCTAGCATTTCTACACTGTAATGATCGCCTCATTGCCGTGGGTAGTTTTATCCTGTACTTTCGGTATTTTCATATTATGAATTGGGCAATACCGTATCGCCTTAACCCGCTGAAGGAGGTGATGCCTAACTTGGTCTGATGTCACATCAAGTGCCGCAATTTATTTAACGGACTTAAAAAATGCGCCATAAATTTGCCATTCAACTCTGTTAAACTGCAGCTCAATTTTCTATTTTTATGGGCTAAACGCGGCTGACTTGCATCGTTTTGTCCTTTATAACTCATGCCACAGCAGCAAAAAAATACCATTCAACGTGCCACACTCATGTTTCCCTTGGCTTTGGTCTTGTTTGAGTTCGCCGTTTATATTGGCAATGACTTGGTTCAACCCGCAATGTTGGCCATCACACAAGATTTTGGTGTCAGTAGTGCATGGGCAGCTTCGTCCATGTCATTTTATTTGCTGGGGGGTGCTTGTGTGGCGTGGTTATTGGGGCCACTCTCTGACCGTTTGGGACGCAAAAAAGTATTATTGGGCGGCGTGGCATTTTTTACCCTAACCTGTTTATTGATTTTATTGACTCAGAACATTGAAAGCTTCCTTGTTCTTCGTTTTTTTCAAGGTTTTGGTTTGTCAGTCATTAGTGCAGTCGGTTATGCGGCTATTCAGGAAAACTTTGCAGAACGTGATGCAATTAAAGTCATGGCGCTCATGGCGAACGTCTCTTTACTTGCTCCCTTGCTCGGCCCAGTCTTAGGTGCATTTATGATTGAGCATGTTTCTTGGCATTGGGGTTTTATCGGCATAGCACTGTTGGCATTTTTGAGTTGGTTTGGACTGAAAGCCAAAATGCCTGAAAATCAGCAGCGTATTTCCAAACCTCCATTTCGAGATGTATGGGATGATTTTAAGCAAGTTTTTAAAAATACCAGATTCTTAGGTTTGACATTGGCGCTGCCATTATTGAGCATGCCTTTAATGTTGTGGATTGCGTTATCTCCCGTGATGTTGGTGGAAGAGTTAGGCTTTAGTAGTCTGCAATACGGTTTGGCGCAGTTTCCTGTTTTGGGTGGTTTGATTTTAGGCAATCTGGTACTGATGAAAGTCATAGACCGTTTACCTTTAGGAAAAACAGTCTTGATTGGTTTACCTTTAATGTTGTTAGGTAGTGTGATGATCGTATTGGGAGCAATTTGGCAAAGTTATTTTGTTTGGTGTTTGGTGATTGGTATGAGCTTGATCAGTTTTGGTGAGGGAATGAGCTTCTCAGTCTTATACCGTTTCGCCTTAATGTCATCGGAAGTGTCTAAAGGTACTGTTGCTGCTAGTGTTTCAATGCTATTGATGCTGTGCTTTTTTATTGTGATTGAACTCGTACGTGTTTTATATATGCGGTTTGATATTTGGGCGTATAGTTTGGCTTGTTTGGTGTTGATAACGCTTTGGTTTAGTTTGCCACGCATGATGCTTAAACAGGTGATGCAGGAGCGAGTTGCTGCAGGGCAGTTTTAAGGGTTTAAATTTTTCAGCTGCATCATAAAACAAGGTGATGTGGCATCACCTTGCAAACATTTGATTTATAAATTAAATTTCAGAAAATGTGTAATATGATGAAAGCTGAAAAGGACTTGCAGATTAAGCTTGTACTGGTTGTTCCATCTTTTTCAATTTAGCATCAAAAACAAATGGGCCAAAAGGTAAAATTGAAGCAATTAAGCCCAAAATAAACATTTTAAGAGACCATTTTTGTTTTTCACAAACCACAAAAAGCACCACTAAAAATGCGATAAACAATACGCCGTGTCCCATACCTACATATTTCACTAAAATTGGGTTATCGAACATATATTTCATGGGCATAGCAATAAATAACAACAATAAGAATGAAATACCTTCTAGGAACCCAACCCAACGTAATGTTTTAATGTTCATGCCCAAATCTTTTTCATGTCGATAAAACAGCAGTGTAGCGCAAATAGTGACAATCGCAAAGACGAGCTGTTGGGAGCTCTGCACATTGATGAGCTAGATACGATGGCTGCAAAATTGAGCTAATTTTGTGCAAAATAGTAGCAAGTTATTCAAAAACGAGTAAGTGTGGTTATGAAATACGACCGATATAAAGCAAGAAGAGCTGCATTGAGTGTCGTTTGAGAATAATCCTCAAAAAGATAAATTTTACTTTTTGCGGATAAGTCGAAAGGCATGTGTATAACCCTTAACTTATCCACAATTGGTAATAAATGTTTTATTGAAAATGCATCATGCTCGCTTAAATAATCCCACAGGCAATTCGCTCACCGCCGCCGCCCAATGGTTTTGGATGGTCGGCATAGTTATCACCGCCTGCATGAATCATCAAGGCCAACCCTTCAACTTGTGCCAATGTTAAACGGGGTGCAATCACAGTCACTTTAGCTGTTCCGTCGTTTGCAACACTTAAAGCCGGTAAGTCCCCTAAATGTCCTGTAAGCGGTGTACCATGATTCGGGATATTTTTGGGATTAAAATGTCCGCCCGCTGCTAAAGCAGCAACCATTTTTCCATCTTTTTCTGCTGCTGCACATGAACCTTTTTCATGGATATGAAAACCTCGTTCCCCTGCAGGGAGTTGTTGGAGTTGGGTGTGAATGACTAAGCCTGCTGCACTGTCACGTAGTTCGACTGTACCTAATTCTTTGCCAATCCCTTGTGCTGAAACAGCATGCATTTTCACTAATTTTGATTTTTCTTGTGTGGTTGCGGTGGTGCTGCAACCCATGAGTACGACACCACTAAAAGCAGCAAGACTGGCAAATTTAAGTATTGAGCGCATAAAAGACATCCTGTTTGTTGTGCATAATATTTAGGGATGTCTTGATTGAAACAAAGTTAGCCACGTTACAATACAACGTTTGCGTAGTAGTATGTATGTACTGTGTTGAGCTGATTTGTTCAGATCAACACAGCTAAATGAGCAATATGATCAGAAAGAAAGCTTAATTAAGCTTTGAATTGGAAGATGAATCGTCTTCGGGTAGGTCGTGGGCAAGTGTGGCTTTAGGCATCATTAAAGCTTCGGGCTGATTGTTTTCATGCAACCACTCACGCCAAATAGCGAGTAAGACTGCCAAAATCACAGGGCCAATAAATAGACCAATCAGACCAAAACTGGCAATTCCACCTAAAACTCCAAACATGATCAACAGGAATGGAATTTGAGTGGCACCCGAAATCACCAAAGGACGAATCACGTTATCGGCAGTGCTGACCACACATACGCCCCATGCCATCACGCCAATCGCTTCCATCGTATGCCCTTGGCTAAATAACCACAGCGAAACCGAACCATAAGCTAAAGGTGGGCCAAACGGAATTAAGGCAAATAAGAAAGTCACAATGGTTAGCACCATTGGGTTAGGTACCCCAGCGACAAAATAGCTCACGCCTGCGAGTAAAGCCTGCGCAATTGCAGTGAGTCCAACGCCATAAACCACAGCACGTGTGGTTTCAGAAATAGTATCTAAATAGTGATGAATACGTGGCCCAATCACCATTTCTAGCGCTTTGCTGACTTGATGCAAGATGGTGTGACCATCGCGGTAGAAAAAGAATAATGACAGCAGGGCAAAACCCAGTTTGATCAGGTTTTTGCTGACTTCATTAATCACCACTTTACCGTAATTCAAATGCCCTTGAATCCATAAGGAAATGGATTGCACAATGCTGTTCGGATCGTGATTAATTTCTTTAAGGGTGCGGGTGACTTCTTTACCAATAATAGGTAAATTGCGAATGAAATCAGGGACATTTAAGTGTCCGGAAAAGACCTGTTTTTGTAATTCGTAATATAAGTTGCGACCTTCATGTTGCAGGATAAAAATGGCAAAAGTGAGTGGAATGCCGACCACCAACGTGACCATCAGCATCATTAAGGCTGCGCTAAGCGTAGGACGATGACCGCATAAACGTAGCACCGACTGATATAGTGGCCAGCTCATATAGGCAATGATTGCTGCCCAAACAACAGGAACAATAAAATATTTGAGTATGTGAAAACCCAAAAAGATCAGGACAAAAAACAGTCCAAACAATAAAATTTTTTGTAATGTTGGCGCGTACTGTTGCACTGAATTCACTGAAACATTCCTAAGGTCATGTGCCATATTAACTGAAAAAAAAGCTCCCGAAAACGAGAGCTTGGTAAGTTCTGGTGAATAAGTTCTAAACGGTGGCGATTCTAGGCTTTAAAACCATTGAGCAGGGTCATCTACAATGGCATTCAGTACAGGCTGCCATTGATCTTGCATTTGCAGATAAGTTTTTTGGGTTTTATCAAAAATACTTAAACCTTGCATTGCCAATTGTCCATAGGCTGCACGTTCTGAAATCCATGCCACAGGCTGTTGCTCGATTTTCTGGAAAAAATCCTGAATATCTTTAGAGCTGGCAGAGTTGGGTTTGACCCGATTGGCCAACAGCAAAATTTGGACTTTGCCTTTACGAATCCGCTTAATGTCTTGTAAGTGTTTTAAGAAGCGACGGGTGGAGTCAATGTCAAAAAATGAAGGCTGTAGAGGTGTGATAATGGCATGTGCTTCGCTAATCAGCTGCTCGGCATGCTCACCCGATAACGCACCAGGTGCATCAATAATTAAATATTCAATGTTTTTGGGTGCATCGCCAATCGACTTTTCATGACGCCAATCTAAACTTTGAATTGGAGCGGCTGTTTCTGGTCGTTGTTTTAACCATTGCAGCGCAGATTTTTGATTGTCGGCATCCGCCAAAGCAACTTTATAGCCTTTTTGTGCAAGCGCAGATGCTAAACTAATAGCCGTAATGGTTTTTCCACAGCCACCTTTTTGGTTGGCAATTAATATAGTTTTCATGACCCTCGAATCGATTTTAATCTGCTCATCCCTAGCATATCATTGTTTTGTGCTCGGAATATGACAGTTGACAAAAGTCGTATCGAGTTCTGCAAAAAAGGTTTAGGAAGGTTTTATGTCAATCTGGATGGCGATGCTGATTGGTGCCTGTATAGGCGTGGTGCTGACCACCTTAATATTAAGCAATAGCCGCAATGGACGGATTAAAGCCGAGTATGAACAATATATTGCAGAAATTGAACTGTCACATCAGCAGGCATTATTGCAGGCACAAAAGCGCAGTGTAAATACCAGTCGTGCGGTACTGAAAGGCAAAATGGCAGAGCAATTAGCACCGATTATGCCCGAATTTCAGTATTTACCGAGCGATGCCAAATTTTTAGGTGATCCTGTTGATTATATCGTGTTTGATGGTTATACCGATTATCGGGATGGCAATGGGCGTGCCGAAGATATTGCAATTGTCCTGATTGATATTAAGAGTGGTGGTGCACGTTTGACCAAAGGTCAGCAAGCAATTGCGCAGGCCATTCAGCAGGGCAGACTGCGTTTTGAAACCATTCGGATTGATTTTGAGGACTGTGATTAAAGAGGTTTATGTACTCGCGCCAATAACATGTGCTGTGCAAGACTGGGGATACCTGCAGCATCAACATATTGAACTTCACCCAATTCAAAACCAGTTTCTAGTAGGATATTTTCAATGTCACGGTTTAAGTGACAGCCATCTGCAACTTTTTTTTGAAGAGGCATGAGCAGATGTTGTAAACGCTGAACATTCAAATTTTGTCGATTCAAAACGTGTTCTACGAGGTGCAAAGTACCACCTGGTTGTAAGACGCGATAAATCTCTCGTAGGCTTTGTTCTAGGTCTGGAATACTGCACAATCCACGTGGACACCACATGCTGCAATTGATTACTTGCAAAAGGCAATTGTTCTGCGCTTGCGGTGATCTGCTCAACCACGAACGGTGTTGCATCAATTGGTTCCTGCACAAATTGGAAAATTACGGTATTGGGTTCTAATGCATACACGGTATCTACACCCGGATAAAAAGGTAAATTTAAACCTGTGCCAAAGCCAATTTCCAAAACCTCGCCCGATACGCCCAATAAAAGCTCACGTCGTAAATCCATTAAGGATGGAGTTTGCATGACCTGATTCAGCAAGTGCGGGAAAATATGTTTTTGATAAAATTTATAGAGCATGTGCAGATCTAATTATTGATTTTTATGCCGATAAGCTTAGCTGAAATTACAGGGTTTTTGCCATGTCAGAATGAGCCAATGACTGCATTTTGTTACCAATTTCAACTATTGTATTCATGATCTGTGATTAAGATAAATATAGATAGATGAATTTAATAGGCAGATTTTAAGATGAACACGCATATTTCGCTAAAACTCACGGCATTGTTACTGACTCTGGCTTTGCCATGTTCCGTCTATGCTGCGGTCGAGCGTAATATTGCCAAAGGCTTGCCTCCTGTCATGAAAGGTCAGTCGATTGAAGTGTTGCAACCTTTTAAGGGTGATTTTCGAATTTTGGGTTCAAAAACCTATCAAGATGATGCCCAAGCCAAATTTTCTCCGATTGATTATGCGGTGAGTTGGGGCTTGTTTGCTGAGCCTGAAATTGCCCGTCATATCACAGTCAATCAATATGACCGCTATTTAAACTGGAAAATAGACCGTTTACCTGTGCCTGCTGAACAAGCCATGCAAATGGTATCTAATATGCACATCATTCCTGCCAACCCAAAAATTGCCAAAGACATTCAAAAAGTAAAACGAGGTGATTTGGTACGTTTAAAAGGTGAGTTGGTTGAAGTGAAAGATCACGACTTGGTTTGGACATCCTCTCTTACACCCACCGATACGGGGGATGGTGCTTGTGAAGTATTTCGCGTTAGTTCAATTCAGTGGATTGAAAAAGTCAAAAGCTGAGTGTGATGTTTAGTTTAGAGTTTGAATTGTAGATACTTGCCGAAACTGTATCTCATACACGGTAAACAGCTTGAGTATTGCTCCACGTGAAACGTACACATCCCTAATAAAAAACCGCATGATTAGGTTTAACTTTCATGCGGTTTTTGCTTGGTTAAAGTTGTTTTTATTTGGCGCTGAGGGCTAGCGTTTCAAACTGAACGCCATCCCAACCGTGCTGCATAAACTGGCGGATATTTTGATGATCAGTTCCATCAGGTGTTGCAAGTACTGAAGCATAATGTTCTGCAAATAGGCTGAGGGTTTGCGCCTGATCTAAGCCATTGAGTTTCGCAAATGAAAATATTTTGGCACTGCCCTGATTTTCATTGGCGGCGTTGAGCTGTTGCCCATTTTTGAAAGCAGTTGGCGTGTAGGTGTAACGTGCTTCAATAAATGAGAGCACATCGGCAAATGTTGCACTGCCTGCCTCAACTTGAGCCAATAATTCTTTTGCCATGACATCCTCCACATGTGCCTAAATTGAAATAATATGCAGACTAGCGCAATTTGGTTTTGAGTGGAAAACTTTTTCGTGTATTTAACTTATGTGATTTAGGAAGATGTAAAATCTGAGCAAAGATATGGATGCTTCGGGCAAGAATATCTTGAAATACAGAGAGAGATCACATGTGACTAAAAATTATGGCTGTGAGAAATACACGACATAGCCGCAAAAAGGACAGTAGAACAGATGAATTGGCTTTTGGTAGCAATGGGCGGTGCAATTGGCGCAAGTTTACGTTATGCCGCAAGCCTGTATTTATTTAAATCGGCACAGCATTTTCCATGGGCAACGTGGTCGGTCAATCTGTTTGGCTGCTTTTTGGCAGGTGTATTTTTTGCATTGAGTCAGAAATATCCTGTGTTGCAGCAGGAAGCCCGCTTATTACTGATGGTAGGTATTTTAGGTGGCTTTACCACTTTTTCCAGTTTTAGTTTGGAAACTTGGCAACTCTTAAGACATGGACAGCAAGGTATGGCGTTTAGTTATGCGCTTTCCAGTGTGGTTTTGGGAGTGATGTTGCTGGGATTGGGTTTTTATGTGATTCAACAGTTTTTAAAACATTAGATTAGGGTCTGTACCAAATCAATCGTTGAGTAGAAAAATCCATTAGATAAAAATTATAAATAAAAAGAAGCCCAAGCTGGAGGAGAGTGCTTGGGCTTTGAAGATAGAGGATATCCCATCGTTTCGATGAGCAATCTTGCTATGTTTAAAATATAAAACAGAAAACTTAACTGAATATGAAGTGATTGTGAGATTTTGCAATAAAACTCAAGCTTAGCGTTTGAAACGTGCAAAGCGTTTGTTGAAGCTCGCGACACGTCCTTCATTACTGGTTTGACGTTGTTCACCTGTGTAGAACGGATGCGATGCGCTTGAAATATCCAAAGTCACATAAGGATATACCTTGCCTTCATATTCTTTACTTTGGCTGCTTTGCAAGGTGCTGCCAATCACAAAATAGGCATTGGCGTTGGTGTCGTGGAATAAAACTTCACGATATTCTGGGTGGATATTCGGGCGCATGAGATTTCTCCAAACTAAGTGTGTAATTTGTGAAATGTTATAACATAACAATTAATTTGGCAAATAAAACCCACATGCATTCTTTCTAGTGAGTTTTACATAAAAATTATCCAATCTTTTTCTAAACCCGTTGTATAAGGGCTTTCATTGAGGGAATAGTGTCTGCACAGATTAAATAATTTTTTCTATTTGAAGTGAAAAGGCATCGTAAGAACAAGTTTGACCCGTGCCATTATAAGGCATAAAATGGCATTTAGTGGTGTAAATGGAGCATATGATGACAACATTGGTAAAAAAACGGGTTCAATACACGGTTGATCAGGCAATTATGGAATCAGCAGAATACATTATGACAAAAGTTGGTCTGACGCCTGCTACTGTAATGAGCATGGTTTATGCTGAAATTGCACGAACTGGCAAAATACCTGTCACGACTCAAGTGAGTGACGAGGATTTGAATACAGCAAGATTAATCGCGATGAGCCATAATGTTCCTAGTGTAAAAGTGTCTAGCGCTGCGGATACTGCTGCTTTTTTAGAAGATGATGGCGGCTACTAATGACCCAACAACTCTATTGGGCTTATGTTGGCTTTACAGATATTGCCGAGGGTAAGACCAGACCTGTGTTGTATATTCGCCAAACGGACACCGACTATGTTGTATTCCGTTTAAGTAGTCAGTACGAAAATAAGTCTGCTTTTATTAAAAGCAAATATGTGGAAATTAAAAACTGGCAACAGGCTGGTTTAAAAAAGCCATCGTGGATTGATACAGTACAAACATATCAGCTGCCTATCCAAAAAACACAACTCACTTATATTGGACAACTGTCTGCCGATGATCTGGAATGCTTAATCAAACACCTTGAAATTCAATAATTTGAATTTCATCGTTTCAACTTGAATGAATCGGTTTAGATAACAAAAAATCCTCCTACATTTGGGAGGATTTTTTGTCTGGATTATAATTTTAGTTACGGAGCATAAAACAGATTGGGCTTTATTTTCAGCATCCTTTGCTGAGTCCAAAGTTGAGTCTAAGCTCGCGGTGGAACCAACTCCTCAAAAATATCATTTAAATTATCATGTACTTTTAAATGAATTAAATTCCAATAATGCCCTGAAACAGTTCGATTCACCATTAAGGTATCGGGAGAAGGCTTAAACACATCCCAATATTTCAATGAACTTTTGACCAACTCAACGCCATCATGATGGGCAGAATTTTCAGCAAAATCATAATGTGTGGTTAGCGGACGCATCAGCACTTCTAACCATTGCAAATATAAATCTTCAGGGAATTTACCCAATGCAGAAATTGCCTGCAGTGCATCTAGATGCTGTTCAATTTCGGCAATATCTTGCGCACGCGCAGCATGAATCAGTTGTCGAAAATGATGCACTACATCATTCGATAGAGTTTTGACGCCGCCGTAATCATAAATCACCACAGAACCATCTTGGCGGAACGCAAAGTTGCCCGGATGCGGGTCGCAATGAAAGCGTTTTAAATAAAAGATTTCTTGACCCATGGCACGCAATAAACGTCGTCCCAAAGTGTTGCGGGTACGCTGTGACCATGTGCTTGCCGTTTCTATATTTTCACCTTGTTCCAAACTTAAGGTGAGAATATGCCGCGAAGAATAGTCTTTAAACACTTGTGGGATAATAATTTTATCATCCAAAGCCGCGTGAAAGGTACGCGCTACTTCTAGGTTTTGTGCCTCAATCTGGTAGTTCAGCTCATTGTCTAAACTTTCCTGAATTTCCTGAAATAGACGGTCTTGTAATTTACGGTCTATTTTAAGTACACCCATTAAACGCAGTGCCAAACGGACTTGTTTCAGGTCACTTTCGCAGGCTTCATCGACCCCAGGATATTGCACTTTGACCACCACTTGCTCGCCATTGGGTAAAATGGCTTTATGCACTTGCCCAATAGATGCGGCTGCAAACGGAGTTTCATCAAAGTGTTTAAAAATTTTGTCGAGCGGTTTACCGAGTTCTTTTTCAACTTGTGCCTTAATTTCAGCAAAAGGCATGGCAGGTGCTTGGCGCTGTAATTTACTGATGGCTTTGGCAACTTCAGGCGGAAAAATATCTTTATATTGCGAGGCAATTTGCCCGACTTTCATCACCGCACCTTTCATTTCGCCTAAGGTATCAGCAATTTGGATACCAATATCCTGAAACAATTGGCTGCGTGCCGCATTTTTTTGTTCTTCATCTGCGGTGAGGTTTTTAATCGAGTTCGATACCGTTTTGGTTGCAATACTTGCTGTCATGCTCGCAAGTTTCATAAAGCGACGACCAGGTGTACGCGCCGTTTTTGCCATGCGATGTTCCTCAAGATCATCTTTACTATCTTTTGATCATAAGTGTTCGTGAGCAAAATGCCTACTTTTAATTGTTAAAGTATTTTTTGATCACAAGACCCACGTGCCAAAACGTATTTTGGCATGTAGGTGAGTAGGCTGAGGTTTATGCTGTAAATTGGCGTTCCAGTCGTTGATTGTTGAAATATAAACGGGTCAGAAGTAACACACAGGCAATGCTTAAACCGACAATCAGCCCGACCCAAACCCCTGCAGCGCCCATACTGCTGTAACGAGTTAAATACACGCCAATGGGGAAAGCCACAACCCAATAAGCAAGCATGGTAATCCACATTGGGCCCTGAGTGTCTTGCATGCCACGCAAACAACCTGCTGCGCTAATTTGCCATGCATCCATGAGTTGATAGGCAATCGCAAATAATAATAGAGACATCGTCACTTGCGCCACTTGCGGGTCGCGGGTGTAAATTGAAATGATTTCAGGACGGAAAAACCACATCAGCGTCATTGTAGAAAAGGCAAATACAGTTGCAGTTGCAAAGCCTAAGCCTTGTACTTTACGCATGGCGTGAATATTTTGTTCGCCATAATATGTGCCAATACGAATGGTCAGGGCAATTGCCAAAGACATGGGAATCATAAATAACTGAGATGTGACTGACATGGCAATTTGATGGGCTGCCAGTTTGGTTTCTCCCAAAGGACTGATTACAATGGCGGCAGTACTAAAAATACTCACTTCAAAGAAAATGGCTAAACCAATGGGCAGTCCTAACAGCAAAATACGTTTAATCCAGACCGCATCAATCGCTTCCCATTGGCTAAATACCTGCGTGCTTTGATAGGCGCGACTTTTAAAAATATAAAATGCCAAAGTTATAAACATTAACCATTGCAAAATGGCGGTGGCAAAACCGCAACCCGCACTGCCCAGTTCAGGCAGAGGCCCCCAACCATACATAAACATAAAGTTCAGTGGAACCAATAAAGCCAATGCCAACAGACTAATTACGGTCACAGGGCGTGGATAGCCCAGTGCTTCTGAATAACCGCGCAAAGCGGCATACATGGTCACGGCAGGCATCCCAAAACCGATGGCATGTAAAAATAAGCCTGCTTTGGGCTGTAAATTTTCAGGCACACCAAATAACGGTAATAGTGCAGGCATGAGCTGTAAAATCAGCCCCGCAATCACGCCTAAAATAAATGCAATCCATAAAGATTGACGGGCGATGGTGGCAATTTTTTCTGGGGTACGCGCGCCTTTAGCCTCGGCGACTAAGGGTGTGGTAGCAATCATAATGCCACTGAACAGCAGCATAATAGGCATCCATAAACCAACCCCAACAGCAATAGCAGCTAAGTCGGTGGCAGACATGTGACCTGCCATAATGGTATCAATTAGACCTAAACCTGCTTGCGCAAATTGTGTGACCAAAATTGGAATCATCAGTTGAAAAAGCTGTTTTAATTCAAAACGGGTCGTGGTCACAGAATATATATTTGACACAAAAAATCTCAATGCCTGAGGTGCTTAGCGTTTGGGTATTAGCGTTGTAAAGTGAGAAGCACACCAATAAAAATCACCACGCTACCTAAAAGACGTTGCCAGTTGATAGCAACTTTTTCAGTGCCTAGGAACCCAAAATGATCAATCAGCATTGAGGTGACCATTTGTCCAAAAATAATCACCCCAGACAAAGTAAGCAAACTTAGTTTGGGAGCACTATAAATACTCATGCTGATGGCATAAACCCCTAAACATCCGCCAATCCATAAATACCAAGGAATGTTGAGCAAGGTGCTGAGGTTGGGTTTCTCGACTTGTTGAAAAAATACCAGTATGGCTAAAACTATTGTACCAACCAAAAAAGAGAAAAGGGCAGCTTGTAGCGGAGAATATAAATATTCACGCAATTGGCTGTTGATTGCAGTTTGAAATGCCATTGCAATCCCGATGCCCATCGCCAGTGGCAAAATTAAGAGTAATTGGCTGGATATTTTCATCATTTGCACATTTTTCTTATTTCATAGACTCTAGTCTAAAGCAAATTCTAGGGAATACATCAGTGTCCTGCTGTAGTCATGTTAAAATCTGTATCACTGTTTTGATTTTGCATTGAGTCTGTCTTTGAATCCACTTCAACCCATTGATATTCCTTTATCTTTATATATTCACATGCCGTGGTGCGTGCGTAAGTGTCCGTATTGTGATTTTAATTCACATGCTGTGCCTGACGGTAAGTTGAGTTTAGATTTAGAACAGGAATATCTACAGGCTTTGCTGGAAGATTTTAAAACTCAGACTCAGTTTGCGCAGGGGCGGAAAATTCACAGTGTTTTTATTGGCGGTGGCACACCTTCGCTAATTTCAGCACAGGGGTATCAATGGTTATTTACACAGCTGAAAGCCGTGCTAGCTTTTGAAGATGACTGCGAAATTACGTTGGAAGCTAATCCGGGAACAGTGGAGCATGATCCCTTTGCAGATTATTTGGCTGCAGGCATTAACCGTTTGTCGATTGGCGTGCAGAGTTTTAATACTGAGCATTTAAAAAAATTAGGGCGTATTCATTCTAATGATGATGCGATTGCCGCAATTGGCTTGGCGCGTGAAGCGGGCTTTCAGCGAATTAATGTCGATTTAATGCATGGCTTGCCTGAACAGACTTTGCAGCAAGCACTGCAGGATTTAAAACTGGCAGTGGAACATGGTGCAACGCATATTTCATGGTATCAATTGACTATTGAGCCTAATACTGTTTTTTTCCGCACTCAGCCAATTTTACCTGTAGATGATGTCTTGGAAGAAATTCAAGCGCAGGGTGAAGCCTATTTAACTGCGCAAGGTTTTGTGAATTATGAAGTGTCTGCATGGCGTAAAGAGTTGCCGTCTGCACATAATTTAAATTATTGGCAGTTTGGCGATTATTTGGCGATAGGTGCGGGGGCGCATGGCAAAGTGACTTTGCATGATGGTGTGTATCGCTTCCAAAAAACCCGTTTGCCGAAAGATTACTTAGCCAAAGTACCTGCGGAAAACTTGCAGTTTAAAGCAATTGCAGCCGATGAGTTGCCATTTGAATTTATGATGAATGCACTGCGCCTGAATGATGGGGTTGAGGCAAACTTGTATACTGCCCGCACAGGTTTAAACTTGGATGATTTGCAGGATATTTTAAATACATTGCGTCAGCGGCAATTGTTGCAGGATGATCCGAAGCGATTGGCATGTACTGCGCAAGGGCATGTGTTTTTAAATTCGGTGTTGGAAGCGTTTTTGTGATTTGAGTTCAGCTCAGGCATCTGTCCTAACGCTTATCGAATATTGTGCTAGAGCGACAGCTTGTGTCTTGCACTGCATGCTATTTAAGGTAAATTTTGTTATTGTAATGGCTTTGTTATTGTATCGCCTTGAAGGTTTGAGATGAACTCTACTAGTCCAAAAGTTTTAAAGGCTCATGGTGAATTAGTGGTAAACAAAGAGGAAAACCTTTCCCTCTTTGAATCAATCCCTTTTTATCCAGAATACCCAAGTAAATTTAAATTTATTGACCTATTCGCAGGAATTGGTGGATTTCGGCTAGCGTTACAAAATCTTGGTGGCGAGTGCGTATTTTCATCAGAAATAGACCTATATGCCCAAAAAACATATTCCGTCAATTTTGGTGAAACGCCTTATGGTGATATCACTTTAGAGTCTACTAAAAATGCGATACCTGATCATTTCGATATTTTATGTGGAGGCTTCCCTTGTCAGGCTTTTTCAATTGCAGGTAAAAGATCTGGATTTGAAGATACACGCGGTACGCTATTTTTTGACGTTGCGGATATTATAAAACGGAAACAACCTAAAGCTTTCTTTTTAGAAAATGTTAAAGGCTTAATTAGTCATGATAAGGGAAATACACTTAAAACTATTTTAAAAACATTAAGAGATGATTTAGGTTACTACGTTGCTGAGCCTCAAATTATAAATGCTAAAGATTTTGGTGTTCCCCAAAATAGAGAGCGAATTTTTATTGTAGGCTTCCATAAAGATACTGGAATTCAAAATTTCTCTTATCCACAACCATTAAATAAAAAAACCTGTTTTGCCGATATAAAGGAAACTCAGGTTGTACCTACTAAATATTACTTATCTACACAGTATTTAGATACCTTGGAAAAGCATAAAGCTCGACATGAAAATAAAGGAAATGGTTTTGGTTACGCTATTATTCCAGATCACGCAATTGCCAATGCCATAGTTGTAGGTGGAATGGGGAGAGAGCGTAATTTAGTTATAGATCATAGAATTACAGACTTTACTCCAACTACTAGAATTAAAGGAGAGGTAAATCGGAAAGGTATTCGGAAAATGACGCCAAGAGAATGGGCACGGTTGCAGGGGTTTCCAGATCATTTCAAAATCGTGGTTTCAGATGCCTCAGCCTATAAACAATTTGGAAATTCTGTTGCTATTCCAGCGATACAGGCAACTGCAAAAGAAATATTAAAAGCATTGAAGATTGGTGAGTATGATTACAGCAAATAAGGGGGAATGGAGTGAACTCTATGCCATTTTTAAATTACTATGTGATGGGGAGTTAAGTGCGGGTGATGAAAACTTAAATAAAATAAATAATTTAATTTATCCTGTAATTAGAATTTTACGTCAAGAACATCATCATTTATTCACTTATGTACCGCATAAATCAGAGGGTATAGTAGAGATTTTGCGGGGTGAAGATGTTTTTCAGATACCATTACAGGAACTCAGAGATATTACTCAGTTTTTGCTGGCAGAATTACAGAAAAAGCAAACGGCATCATTTACTATTCCAGATGTGGAAAACTTTATATCCAGATACCAAGCAAATAAGATTAAAGCAAAATCTAGTGCGAAAAGTGATATTAGAATCGTAATTTATGATGCAAAAATTGGAACAATGCCTGAATTGGGATTTAGCATAAAGTCAAAATTAGGTAAACCATCCACATTGTTAAATGCAGGAAAGACAACAAATTTTATTTTTGAAATAAAAAATATTTGCCTAACCGAAAAAGAGATTGAAGATTTTAATCAGCTTGCATTGCCACAACCAATTATTAAATCTCGTATAGCACATTTAAAAATGTTGGGAGCCGATATTAAATTTTCCCATTTAAATAATGCTGTATTTGAGAATAATTTAATTTTGTTGGATAGTTTACTACCAAAAATTATGGCAGAAGCTATATTTAAATATTACACATCAACTCTTAATTCAGTTAAAGATATTTTTAATGAAATTTCTTATGAAAATCCAATGAAATATTCTTTTGAACATCAGCATCCTTTTTATCAGTTTAAAATTAAAAAATTATTGTGTGAAATAGCAATTGGAATGATGCCTGGTACAGTTTGGACAGGTAACGAAATTGATTCTACAGGTGGATATTTAGTAATTAAAGAAGATGGCGAGATCATTTGCTATCATCTGTATCATCGCCATGAATTTGAAGAGTATTTATACAATAATACAAAGTTTGAGATGGCAAGTAAAACCAAGCATGATTTTGGTCAATTATTTCTAAAGGACAATAAATTGTATCTGTCTTTAAATCTACAAATTCGCTTTAAATGATTAAAAATATATCTTTTATCTTAATATAGTTTGAACTTTTGATTCAATTTTCATAATAAAACTCAAATAGGATAATTTTAAATGGATTTAAAAACGTTTGAGTTACTTGCCCGCTATAATCTTTGGGCAACTCAAAAACTAAATCAGACTTTGCTATTGGTTTCAGATGATGATTTTTTCTTGGATCAGGGCTTATATTTTAAAAGTATTTTTGGCACTCTGAATCACTTGTTGGTCGGTGAGCATCATTTGTGGTTTCCACGTTTTGCTTTGCACCACTCACCAATTTTGCCATTAGATAGTATTGTGGAAACCAACAGAACACAGCTTGTTGAGCAACTTGAAAAGAAGGCTGAAAACTGGATTTATTTTTTAAATCAGGTGGATGAGAAAGTTTTTCATCAAGAGCTGCACTATAAAACATCAACTGGCGTGGAGATGCACTTACCCTATGCTGCAACCCTAATGCATGTGTTCAATCATGCAACTCATCATCGTGGGCAAATTACCGCGGCTTTAACCGCAATGGGATATGTCTGTCTTGAGCTTGATTTAATTTATATGTTGCTAGAAGACAAGGCTAAGAAGCGAATTGAATGAAACGACTAGAAATTTTATGTCTAGTGATTTTAATTTTTCTGATTTTATATCTGATTCAGTGGGTATTTCATGGTTTTCCAACAGCACATTAAAAGTAATTTTAATTGATGTGTAGATTCGAGTACTGACTTTCTGAAGTAAACACCAAAAGAGCGCATTACGCGCTCTTTTGATTTACATCTGCTTAGAATATTTTAGTAGTCAAAACTAAAATGTTCTGGTGCTAATGCAGTCATGGTTTTAGATGGATTGACCATTGCTTCTGCATGACCTTGGGTACGTGGCAATAAACGCTCAAAGTAGAAATCTGCAACTTTGATTTTGGCTTTATAGAACTCAGGTGTTTCCTGACCATTGCCTTCAGCCAATTTGGTCGAAGCCACAGCCGCTTGTTGCGCCCAGAAATAAGCCATCATGACATAACCAGAGAACATCAAGAAGTCTACTGAAGCACTGGATACGATGTCACGGTCTTTACGTGCTGCCAACATAATGCGCACGGTTAATGCGTTCCATTGAGCACATAGCTTGGTTAAGTCCCATGCAAAACGACGCATGTATTTGTTACGTGCATGCTGACCACAGAATTTCAAAATTTCAGCGGTGTAGTCACGAATCACTTTGCCCTTAGAGCTTAACAACACTTTGCGACCAATCAAGTCGAGCGCCTGAACGCCAGTTGTACCTTCATATAAGGTAGAAATACGTGAATCACGTACAATTTGCTCCATGCCCCATTCTTTAATATAGCCGTGACCGCCGTACACTTGCATGCCGTGGTTGGCAGCTTCATAACCCATTTCAGTTAAGAAACCTTTTAAGATTGGCGTATAGAAACCTAAATGGTCATCATGCGCTTCAAAAGCAGCAGTATCACCACGCATTAAAGCGTCGTTCATTTTATCTGCCAATTGTGCAGCATGATAAATCATGGCACGACCACCTTCTGCTACGGCTTTTTGCGTTAAGAGCATACGACGTACATCGGCATGGTGAATGATTGCATCAGCTACTTTTTCAGGGTCTTTTTTACCTGAAAGCGCACGCATTGACATACGTTCTTTGGCATACGGCAATGCACCTTGGAATGCCAATTCTGCATGGCAAATCCCCTGAATTGCTGTACCAATACGCGCAGTATTCATAAAGGTAAACATGGCATGTAAGCCTTTGTGTGGTTCACCAATCAAATAACCCACGGCATTGTCAAAGTTTAGGACTGCAGTTGCAGACGCGCGAATCCCCATTTTGTGTTCAATTGAGCCACAAGTGACAGGATTGCGTTCACCCACCGTACCTTCTGCTGTTGGCAAGAATTTCGGTACGATAAATAATGAAATACCTTTCGTGCCTGCAGGTGCATCTGGGAGGCGCGCTAACACAATATGAATGATGTTTTCAGTCAGGTCATGTTCGCCTGCAGAAATAAAGATTTTGGTGCCTGAAATTGCATAAGTACCATCAGCTTGTGGTTCTGCTTTGGTTTTTACCTGACCTAAGTCGGTACCACATTGTGGTTCAGTCAAACACATGGTGCCTGACCAAGTACCTGCAACCAAGTGCGGTAAATAGGTATCTTTTTGCGCGTCTGTACCAAATTGCATAATGGTGTTGATACAACCCACGCTTAAACCTGGATACATTTGGAATGACCAGTTTGCTGTACCCATCATTTCAGATTTGATGAGGTTTAGCGACATTGGCAGGTTTTGACCGCCGTATTGTTCAGGGTAAGACAGACCTTGCCAGCCACCTTGCACAAATTGGTCATAGGCTTCTTTAAAGCCTTTCGGTGTGGTCACATTGCCATTTTCAAAATGACAGCCTTCTTCATCGCCTGATTGATTAAGAGGAGAAAGTACATTTTCACAGAAATCTGCTGCACCTTCCAAAATCATATCGACTGTATCTGCGTCCGCAAGTTCACCGTTAGAAAGATTTTTGTAGTGGGTCGGGTAATCAAGCACTTCGTTCATTAAGAAACGAATATCGTGTAATGGGGCTTTATATGCTGGCATAGTCTTAATCCTAATTTAGAAATAGTTTTGGATTATCTGTATCGATATGTTGATTATTCACACTCATGATCAAAAAACATTGATAAGAATAGCGAATAAAAATGTCAGAAATGCGAATAGTGAAAATTATTCACCTTACAAAAACGAATGAAGTGTTATGTTACAATGTATCATAATCTATATGTTTGAACAGACCAATCTATAATGAATATAAGGTGTTTAGCAATGAAGATACAATTAAAATATTTATCTTTATGTCTTTTTAGTTTAGCTGCTACAGGTTGTTCGCAGCATGTCATTAAGACCAATTCCAATCAGACGGCAAGTATAGAACAAAAGGCAATTACAGGGTTAAATGCCATCTTTGAAACGCCAAGTTATGACTTTCAGGGCAAATTACGGGTACAGAGCAATTTAGTTGAAGCAATACCAAAAGTAGCGGATGCTGCTCCTACCACACTTGATCCTGTACTTAAAAAGCAATTAGATCAGTATGTAAAACAGCAAAAAGTCCGTTTAAGTACACAAGAAAAACAAAACTTATATACGGCAATGGCTAAGGAACAAAACTCTGCTTCCTATGCTGCAGGGGCAATCGAAAAATCGAGTCCTTTTAATTTTGTGTTGAATGTATTGAATGACACTCAGTTTAGCTACGATGGCTCGGTGCATTATCGGCAAAAAATTGCTGCTTTGAATGTGGCAGCACGTTATGAAAAACCGACACTTTTGGTGCAAATGAAAGTACCGATGGTGGTCGATTTTAATGAATATAAGTTCTATACCAATTATTTTTCTTTGTTGCCTTATTTGGTAAATAAAGATAGTCAAAATGACTTTGCCTATATCGACTTTTCTAAATACAAAGCCGATTTTGAGCGGATTAAAGTGGCACAATTTGCCGAATACTTAAAAGCCATGAATGCGGTGCCGTATGTATTGGCAGATTCTAAACATATTCAAAAGTTATCTTTAACTGCACAAGACCGTCAGCAAAAAATTAGTGAAAAAATTCGTTTGAACAGTAGTTTGGAAGATATGTTGCTGCAGCTTGCCATGTTTGATCAGGTCAATGCACCGTATTTGCAACAGACTGTATTGGGGCAGGCGACCACAACCGAAGATGCTGCTGAACAAGCTGAAATTACGCAAGATACATCGGCCAAAGAAAGTGTTGAAGACTACTTGAAACACAATGAAACTGCTGAAGATTATGGCATGAGCCAAGAGGCTTTTGTGGCGTATCAAGCCACCCTTGCTTTACGTGATTTGGTCAGTCAGAAATTTTATGCAACTGAAACGACAGTGAGTAATGTGGCAGATTATTCAGCAGATGCCAGTGAAGATGCCATGATCGCAGCTGAACAAGCCGTTGAAGCGGCTGCTGAGCAGGCAGAAGATTCAGCAAGCACCGCAAGTATGCTAAGCGAACAAGACTGTCAGCGTTTGATCGAAACAGCAAAAACAGCCAAAGTTGGAGATTTAACCTACTGTGCTTATGCCTATGAATTAGAAGCATTTAGCCCAAGTCGTGCTGAGCAGGCACAATCGGTTTTAGATGAGCACTTTGCTTCACCGCAAGAAAAGCTAGCTAAAGTTTTTGAACCATACCGTTCGGAACAATTGGTCGATGCCGCCGCTTTTGCAGCTTTGTGGCAAAAACATCAGGCTGAAATTCAGCAGATTATGAACGCTACACCTAAAGATAAAAAAACACCGATTCAAATTGATGTGGCTTTAGATGATCAGGGGCGTGCTGCAAAAATTGATTATGCGTTGCAATTTAAACGCGAAAATTACGGAACAATTCATGTGTATAACGATGTCAGCATTGCGAATTATGGGCAAGCCAGCAAAATTGACCGTAGTGCGCTGCGTCAAGCCAAATCCATTCAAGAGGTCAGCAAAGACTCAATTTTAGAAAAATGGGTGACAAATTTAGGGCGGACTTTGGAGCAGGAAACTGCAGAAAATAAAGATAAGACCACTGTAAAACCTGCCTTAAGTTATGATGAAGAATTGGCGCAGTTGGCACAAAAAACCTATCAACAAACAGAATCTTTTAGTCAGACTTATCAGACTTTATTTTTAGTGCACATGGCAGCAGAGCAAAGTACGTGGGTAAAAAATCTTAGTCCACAAACCTTGCAGGAAATGGCAGAAGTGTATGCCTATTGGTTCAGTGATGAGCGCTACTATGACCCGAAAGGTGCCGCGCTAAAACGGATTGAAGCTTTACAAGCCAAGCATCATTTAGAAGAAGATGAGCAATTCAATAATGCAATTGGTCGTCGTATCAATAATTTGACTGAAGATGCAGTCGATGAAAATAAAGTCGCACTTGAATGGCGTAAGCTGAAACAGCAATACAAGCAACCACAACAGATATTTGCTCAGCAATATTTAAAAGCCTATGAAGCAGCTTATGATTGGGATGTGCCTGACTTGGAGAATTTAAAGAAAACGGCACACATTTTGGGGCAGACGTATGTTGATCGTCAGCAGGGCAAATTGAGCCAAAATTCAATTCGCACTTTAACTGAAGATCAGGCTGAACAGATTGATTATGAGTTATATATGGATGTGTATGAAGATATGCAGAAATTTGTAAAATAAACCGTGGGTGAAAATGGGCAATCAGCGTTCAACAAGATTGCCCAGTTTAAATAAAAAAATAGCCCTTTGCTGCTCAAGGGCTATTTTTATTTGGTGATGATTTAGAGGAAATCTTTTAATTCAGGTTTCACGCCATTCCAAATATAAAAAGATTCAATCGCCTGTCCGACCAGCATGCCAAAACCTTCCGATGTCGGTACGCCACGCGCTTTGGCTTGTTCTAAAAAGCTCGAAGGTTTGCCATAAGCCATTTCATAAGCAAAATTAAACTGCAAACACTCAGGCAAGGTGAGGGCATCTCCCGTTAAGCTGGCAGACGTCGCATTAATGGCTAAATCAAATTGACCTGTTAAATCGGTAAGTGCCATGGCTTGTAATTCTGCTTGCGGTACGGCAGCTTGTAGGTCAGCAACCAGTTGTTCAGCACGGGCAAGGGTGCGGTTGGCAATCACAATTTTTTTTGCGCCTGCTTGTACCAACGGATAAATTACCCCGCGGGTTGCACCACCAGCGCCAATAATCAAAATATCACTGTGCTCTAAATTCCAGCCCAAAGCACGAATGGCATCAACCAAACCCTGACCATCGGTATTGTCGCCATGCAAAACACCATCTTGCATCCACAAGGTATTGACTGCTTTGGCAATTTTGGCACGTTCGGTTAATACGCCACATTGGGCAAATGCTTGCTCTTTAAAAGGCACGGTTACATTCATGCCTACACCGCCCTGATTAAAAAAGTCTGCAACACTGTCTCTAAAACCATCAAGAGGGGCAAGGCGTTTGCTGTATTGCAGGTCAATGCCTGTTTTTTCTGCAAAGGCATGATGCAGTTCAGGAGAACGTGATTGTTCAATTGGGTTGCCAATCACGGCAAATTGTTTGCGCATTTGCCAAAATCCATGTGCTGAAATGTGCATCAATATACGTCAAATTCAGCGCGGACTAAAGCCTATGGCGGTATAAAACGGTGGGAGTCTTTGGACTTAAGGATTACAAATCTCTAAAACGGTTTCTAATACCAAAATAGTGGCAATCACGAACATGGCAATGCCCGCTAAAATGCTGCTACTAATGGCTAAGCCATCTGAAAGATGACTTTCAAAAATAAAGGTCATGCAAATTGAGCCAAGTAACATGGCAAAGGTTGCCCAAAATAAAAAGATTTTGTGTTTGAACAGCGGGCTAAACATGCGGATCTCCTGACAGATGTGGCGCAGTGTGACATAAGGCTTTGACAGTTTGATGAATTCGCCTTTGACTCATGGTTTGATGTATGGATAGTTAAATCCTATTTGTGCATGGTCGAATAGGGTGCGCGGTCACATCATCTATTAAAATCCATCCGCACTATCATGACAGTTAATTCATGCTGTGCATATTTATTGATTTGAAAATAAGCAATAAAGTTTGTAAGTAAAAAAGCGATTCGTGGAAGAATCGCTTTTTTGAACCTTGAGTGTGATCTTTTTTACACTGCGATGTAGCAAGGTTTCACCAGTCGCGAGCTTTAACTCGTCTTGAGATTTAACCAATCGCGTGGTTTTAAGTAATAGTCGGTGAGTTTTTTCTCTGCGGAATCTTCTGCCCATTCAGGACGGTACGACCATCCCGCCAAGTTTGGTAAGCTGACTAAAATGGACTCAATCCGTCCGCCTGTCTGCAAGCCAAATAAAGTGCCGCGGTCGTAAACTAGATTGTATTCCACATAGCGTCCACGACGGTAAAGCTGGAACTCACGTTGTGCTTCGGTATAGGCTTTGTCACGATTACGCTCAAAAATAGGCAGAATTGCAGCCAAATAACCATTACCCACCGCCTGAATATAGTTGAAACAGGTGTCAAAGTCCCATTGATTCAGATCATCAAAAAATAAACCACCCACGCCACGCTGTTCATCGCGGTGCTTTAAATAAAAATAGTCATCACACCATTGTTTATGTTCTGCATAGACTTGATTGCCAAAAGGGGCACATAAGTCATGTGCTGTTTGGTGCCATGCCACTACATCTTCATCATTTGGATAAAATGGTGTCAGGTCAAAACCACCACCAAACCACCAAATTGGCGGCTGTCCTTCAGGTTCAGCGACAAATAAACGCACATTGGCATGTGAGGTGGGTACATTTGGGTTTTTCGGGTGAATCACCAATGACACGCCCATCGCCTGCGCAGGTGCGCCTGCAATATTTGGATGACGTTCAGTTGCAGAAGCAGGCAGTTTGGAAATATTGATGTGCGAAAACATCACTCCGCCTTTTTCAATGACCGTACCGTTTTGTAAGACGCGGGAACGACCACCGCCACCTTCATGACGTTGCCAGTCATCAATTTCAAACTGTGCGCTTCCACCACCTGCCTGTTCTTGTTGTTCTAAAGCCGCACAAATTCGCGCCTGCAAATCGAGAAGAAATTCACGTACACGTTGAATATCCGCGTGAGTAGGATGCGACATGGCCACCTCAGCATAAAAATAAAATGGCTTACATCAAAACATAAAACTGTCTAAAAATTAAGGGGTTTATCCAGTTTGCTGCAAATCGCTCATGCAATTGCGCAAGGTGCTTTGTATTTCAGCATGTATTCCGAGCAAAAGACTAGGTTGATTTCCATGCACAAGCTCAGCACAATAGTTTTTACAATCTAAATTTTAGTCAGCAGCAATTAACTGAATGGGGCAGAGTGGATGACACAGCAGGCAAATTCTTTAATTCAAAAATACAATGTGCCTGGACCACGTTATACCAGTTATCCAACCGTACCTTATTGGGATGATGCTACCTTTTCTGCCGAGGCGTGGCAGCAAACGCTGAAGCGTTCGTTTGATGAATCTAATGCCAGCGAAGGCATTAGTCTGTATATTCATTTGCCATTTTGCGAAAGCCTATGCACTTTTTGTGGCTGTCATAAACGCGTCACCAAACGCCATGAAGTCGAGCAACCGTACATTCAGGCGTTATTAAAAGAATGGGACTTATATTGTCAGTTGCTCGAAAGCACTCCCATCATTAAAGAAATTCATTTGGGCGGTGGCACACCAACTTTCTTTTCTGTCGAACATTTGACGCAGCTTATTCAAGGCATTTTGGCAAAAGCCAAAGTGGCAGAACAGCACGAATTTAGTTTTGAAGGTCATCCCAATAACACCACCCGTGAACATTTACAGGCTTTATATGACTTGGGTTTTCGTCGGGTTAGTTATGGCGTGCAGGATTATAATGAAAAAGTGCAGCGCGCCATTCATCGGATTCAGCCTTTTGAACATGTGCAACGTGTGACCGAGTGGGCGCGTGAAATTGGCTATGATTCTATTTCACATGATCTGGTTTTTGGTTTGCCCTTTCAAAATCTGGAAGATGTACTGAATACCATTGAGCAGACCCAGCGTTTAATGCCAGACCGTTTGGCGTTTTACAGTTATGCGCATGTGCCATGGATTAAAGGCAATGGGCAGCGTGGCTTTAAAGATGAAGATGTGCCTAAAGATGAATTAAAACGTCAGTGCTATGAAGAAGGCAAACAGCGTCTTTTGGCCTATGGTTATCATGAAATTGGGATGGATCACTTTGCCTTAGAACGCGATGGTATGTATCAGTCGTTTAAAAATGGTACCTTGCACCGTAATTTTATGGGCTATACCGCATCTAAAACGCAGCTTATGATTGGCTTGGGTGTTTCATCTATTAGCGACAGTTGGTATAGCTTTGCGCAAAATGAAAAAAGCATTGAAGATTATTATGCCCGTTTAGCCTGCAATGAAATTCCTGTGTTTAAAGGGCATGTGCTGGATCGGGAAGATTTGGTAATACGTCAGCATATTTTAAATTTAATGTGCAGCTTTGAAACGTCGTGGGCCAGTCCAGAATTGGCATTTCCTGAAATTGAGCAAGTGCTGCAACAGTTACAGGAAATGCAGGAAGATGAATTACTGCTCATTCAAGATCAGCACATTCAGATTTTGGAAAAAGGTAAACCTTTTGTGCGCAATATTTGTATGGCCTTTGATTTGCGTTTAAAACGCCGTATGCCGAATAATCGTATTTTTTCGATGACGATTTAAGTAAGTTGAGTAGAAATTATTTAATTCAAAAATTAAAAGGTGACTCAGAAGTCACCTTTATCATACATGTGCGCCATGCGTTCGTGTTTGGTTTGCAAATATTCTTCATTGAATGGATTTAGACCCACAGTTAAAGGCACACGGTCTACCACCGTAATCCCTTGTTCCTGTAATGCTTGAATTTTCAAAGGGTTGTTGGTGATTAAGCGCACAGCTTTAACCTGCAAATGATCTAGCATAATGCTGCACATATCATAGCGACGTGCATCGGCAGGTAAATTCAGCATTAAATTGGCATCCACCGTGTCATGTCCTTGATCTTGCAGGGCATAAGCACGAATTTTATTGGTCAAGCCAATCCCGCGACCTTCTTGGCGTAAATATAAAATCACACCTTGTCCTGCGTCATTAATCAGACGTTGAGTGGCTTGAAGCTGTGGGCCACAGTCGCATTTTAAAGACGCGAAAGCATCGCCAGTTAAACATTCTGAGTGAATCCGTACCAGAACGGGCTGGGTTGGCGCAGTGTCCAAACCTTTGGATAATGCCACGTGTTCTTCGCCAGTTTCAGGATCTTGAAATACCGTAATGTTGAATTCACCAAATGCGGTCGGTAATCGTGAGGTTGCGACAAACTTAATCGGCACTGTTTAACTCGTGAAATAGTCGATAAATTGTTTAAAGTATAGCGTAATGCTCAGACATTAGTAGAATAGCGAACACGAATTTATACAGAAGATTTTCTTTTTTGTATAAAGCGCACGATAATGGTTGATAAATAGTTAGATTATTCAGGATAATCTACCCACCCAACGTGTGCCCAACTGAAATCACTGCTCAAAACTACATCGCTAGAAATGTGGCTGATTGAAGGTAATACCATTCGGTTATATGATCGAGTAATTCCCATTGACCTCGCTTAGGATTTGCCAGGCTTTAGAAGGCTTTGCCACATATGCTGTATACAGAAATTCCAACTCAACGCCCTGTAACACCATTGCTCGATGAGATTGACCATCCGCAGCAATTACGTTTACTCGCGCAAAGCCAGCTTCCACAGGTGGCAGATGAGTTACGTCAATTCATTTTGTATGCCGCAGGTCAAAGTGGAGGACACTTTGGCGCAAACTTAGGCGTGATCGAACTGACCGTTGCGCTGCATTATTGCTTTAATACCCCACACGATCGCTTAATTTGGGATGTCGGTCATCAGGCTTATCCGCATAAAGCCCTAACAGGACGCCGCGAGCAACTCACCACCATTCGCGCCAAAGATGGTTTGGCTGCATTCCCTGCGCGTGAAGAATCTATTTTTGATACCTTTGGCGTTGGTCACTCCTCAACAGCAATTTCTGCAGGATTGGGGATGGCGTTGGCACGACGTTATCAACAAAACCCGTGTGAAGTTGTTGCCATTATTGGCGATGGTGCTATGACGGCAGGTATGGCTTTTGAAGCCATGAATGATGCAGTGGCCCACCAAGCCGATATGATGGTGGTGCTGAATGACAACGATATGTCAATTTCATGTAGCACAGGCGGCTTTGCCAAACATCTTGCTGCCATTTGGGAACGTGGTGAATCGGTTTATGTCAGTGAAACTGGCGAAGCTTACGTGCAGCCACATCCGAAATGGACGTATAACTCGCGTTTACACTGTGCTGCCACTGAAGCTGCAGACAACTTATTTAAAGCGATTGGGTTTGATTATTTCGGCCCTTTCGATGGACATGATGTTGAACAACTCACACACGTGTTTAATGCGCTGAAAAAACGTAAAGGCCCACGTTTAATTCACGTTTACACTAAAAAAGGCAAAGGCTTTGCGCCTGCCGAAGCTGATCAAATTAAATATCATGCCATTGGTAAAATTCATGCCAAAGCTGCACCAGTTAGCGCACCTAAATATTCTGATGTATTTGGGCAGTGGTTATGTGATCAGGCAGAACAAGATTCACGATTATTGGCAATTACGCCAGCCATGTGCGAAGGTTCGGGCATGGTGCAATTTGCCAAACAATTCCCAGAACGCTATTTTGATGTCGCGATTGCCGAACAGCATGCGGTGACTTTGGCTGCGGGTATGGCCTGTGAAGGTTTGAAGCCTGTGGTGGCGATTTACTCTACCTTCTTGCAGCGTGGTTATGACCAACTGATTCATGATGTCGCTTTGCAAAATCTGGATGTTACTTTTGGTATCGACCGTGCAGGTTTGGTGGGTGAAGATGGCCCGACCCATGCAGGTGCTTACGACTATGCCTATATGCGTACCGTACCGAATATCGTCATTATGGCACCAAAAGACGAAAATGAATGTCGTCAAATGCTGCACACGGCTTATTTATATAACGGCCCTGCAGCAGTGCGTTATCCACGCGGGCATGGTTTGGGTGTCGAAATTCAGCAGCAAATGACAGCAATTCCATTAGGACAAGCTGAAATTGTGGCGCAGTTCAATCCACAATATGATGACTATATTTCAGTGCTGGCTTTTGGTAGCCGTGTGCAAGCGGCAGTTGAAGCGGCTGAAGCGTTTGCTCAGCAGCACGATGTCGCAGTACGTGTGGTGAATATGCGTTTTGTGAAGCCATTGGATGAAAAGCTGTTAGCTGAGATTGCAGATAACACTGCATTATTCGTCACTGTAGAAGAGCATGCGATTATGGGTGGTGCAGGCAGTGCCGTGAGTGAATACTTGGCGAAGGCCCAGATTGTCAAACCGATTATTCATTTAGGTTTAGAAGATAGCTTTATGCAACAAGCGACACATGGTCAAATGCTGCAACAGGCAGGTTTAGATGCACAAGGCATTGAAAAATCAATGCAAAATGCTTGGCAAAAACTGCATCAATCTATATTGAATTAATTTTTAGCAACACTTCTTCCCCAAAAGCCTCAATATTTGCTAAAATATTGGGGCTTTCATGCATTATTCTTTATCAAACTCTTCAAATTTGTAGTGGGTGTTCAATGGAACCTATGGTGGTGATGGCTGCGCGTGCGGCTCAAACAGTTGGTCAAGAGCTTTTAAAAGCGCATCAGAATCGTCATAAACTCGATCTACAAGTCGAAGAAAAAGGCATTGATGGTCCTGTAACGCGCGTAGATCGTTACCTCGAGCAATTGACCATTGATACATTACGCAAAAGTTATAAAAATCACAGCTTCCTGGGCGAAGAATTTGGCATGCAGGAAGGCAAAGGTCACGATGCCGACTGGTGTTGGGTGATTGATCCTTTAGATGGCACGCTAAACTTTGTTCACGGTTTCCCTCATTTCTGTATTTCGATTGCAGTGCAACACAAAGGTGTGACACAGCACGGTGTTATTTACGATCCTGTAAAAGATGAGTTGTTCTCTGCGAGCCGTGGCCGTGGTGCGATGATGAATCAACGTCGTATTCGTGTAAATGTAAAAGACAGTTTAGACAACACCTTCTTGGCAGTGGGTCATGCTTATCGTGCTAAGCGCGATGGCGAAATTGTTTCTTATGCCAAAAACCATTTTGAAAGTTTATTGAATGTGACAGAAGCAGGCGCTCAATACCGCCGTGCAGGTTCTGCTGCATTAGACTTGGCTTATGTGGCTGCAGGTCGTTTAGATGGTTATTTTGAACTTGGCTTAAAACCGTGGGATATTGCTGCGGGTGAGTTAATTGTGAAAGAAGCGGGCGGTACTGTGGTCGATGCACGTGGTGGCAGCGACTCTATGGAAAATGGGCAAGTTTTGGCATGTTCAATGAAAATGTTAAAACCACTTATGAAAGCGGTTGTGCCTGCTTGGGGCGAAGCAGCGAAATAATCAGCTGATCATATTTATACTTAAATAAGACACTTAGCAAAGCTCTCATCCTGAGGGCTTTTCTTTTACCTAACGGTCTAAAACTGCTGGTTTTAAATCTGTTGTTATCGTCCATATACTAGCCATAAAAGCAGAATCTATCACTGTTTACACAAAAAACAGCAAAAGTCGATTAAATAAGGTGACTTTTAAAATAATCCTGCTATAATCCGCGCACGCACTTAATTTCTGTTCATTACCTGAACATTTCTCTTCTAATCATTGTGTATGCGCGTGCGGTCCAAAGAGAGGACGATATCTCGCGCCCCAATCGCTAAAGCGATTCCTTCAGGTTAAGCCGTAATCATGCGTGCGTTATATCACATCGTCGTTACTCGGATCGCCGCTGAATCTTAAATTGTCAGCGATAATTGCTGTACCGCTTTTTGCCGATGTCCATCTGACTTTATTTAATGGAGCACCCATTTTCAGGGTGAAAATCTCTATGAGCAAAACTTTTGCTGATTTTTCTTTACATGAATCTTTACAACAAGCTTTAGAAGGCTTGAACTTTACTACGCCGACTCCTGTTCAAGAACAATCGATCCCAGCGGCACTTGAAGGTAAAGACTTATTGGTATCTAGCCAAACAGGTTCTGGTAAAACTGCTGCATTTTTACTCCCAACTTTAAACGCGCTTGCTAATCAAGATACTTTCGTACCATTTAAAGAGCGTATGAAAGCTATTACTCAGCCGTCAATTTTAGTGCTTTGCCCAACACGTGAATTGGCTCAACAAGTTAGCCAAGACGCGATTGCATTTGTACGTCACATGAAAGGTGTACGTATTGCAGCAATCATGGGTGGTATGCCTTTTGGTAAGCAAATCCAACAATTAAAAGGTGCGCAAGTGGTTGTAGCGACTCCAGGTCGTTTACTTGACTTGGTGAACCGTCGTCAAATCAAACTTGATAAAGTTGATGCCTTAATTGTAGACGAAGCTGACCGTATGCTCGATTTAGGCTTCTCTGAAGACCTAGAAGCGATTAGCGATTTAGCTGCTAACCGTAAGCAAACCTTGATGTTCTCTGCAACTTTTGCCAGCCGTATTATCACACTTGCAGAACGCATGATGAATGAGCCTGTACGTATTGCGATTGAAACAGGTCACTCAACGAACATGGACATCACCCAGACTTTACACTGGACTGATGGTTTCGAGCACAAGAAAAAATTATTGTCACACTGGTTATCTGATGAAGGTGTAGATCAAGCGGTTGTATTCGCATCTACTCAAGAAGATACCGATATGCTGGCTGAAGAATTGGCTGAAGCGGGTCACTCGGTTGTTGCACTACACGGTGCAATGCCACAAACCGTTCGTAACCGTCGTTTACGCAGCATTCGCGAAGGCCGTGCAAAAATCTTGGTTGCAACAGACGTTGCAGCACGTGGTTTAGACGTACCAACTATTTCTCACGTGATTAACTTCGGTTTACCAATGAAAAATGAAGACTATGTACACCGTATTGGTCGTACAGGTCGTGCGGGTCGTACTGGTAACGCGATTACTTTGGCAACTTACCGTGAGCGCGGCAAAATCCGTGCGTTGGAAGATTTCTTAGATGCACGTTTAAGCGTTTCTGAAATTGAAGGCTTAGAGCCATCTCCACCTCCAGCACGTTCTGGTCGTGACGGTGGTCGTGGTCGTCGTGATGGCGGTCGCGGTGGTCGTGGCGGTTTTGGTGGCGGTCGTCGTTTTGAAGGCGAAAGCAACTTTAAACGTCGTGAAGGTGGTGATGATCGTCCACGTCGCAGCTTTGATGACAAACCACGTGGTGAACGTCCTGCATTTGGTGAAGATCGTCCGCGTCGCGAGTTCAACTCAGACCGTCCACGTCGTGAAGGTGGTTTCGGTGATCGTCCACAGCGTTCATTTGAAGACCGTCCACGTCGTGAATTTAATTCAGATCGTCCACGCCGCGAAGGTGGTTTTGGTGATCGTCCACAGCGTTCATTTGATGATCGTCCACGTCGTGAATTTAATTCAGATCGTCCGCGTCGCGAAGGTGGCTTCAACGATAAGCCGCGTTTTGATGCGAATGATGACAACCGTGGCAACCGCGTAGATTACAAACCACGTCGTGAAGGTAGCTTCGGTGATCGTCCAAAACGTGATTTTGGTGATCGTCCTGCACGTCGTGAAGGTGGTTTTGGTGACCGTCAACCACGTTCGTTTGATGATCGTCCTAAGCGTTCTTTTGGTGGCGAAGATCGTCCACGTCGCGAGTTCAATTCAGATCGTCCACGCCGTGAAGGTGGTTTTGATCGCCCACGTCGTAAATTTAACGACTAAAACCGCGATAGTCATTTGTATAAAGAAAAACCAGTGCTCAGCACTGGTTTTTTTATGTTAAATATTTTTGTTTTAGATAAATAAAATGTATAATAGGTCACGCTTTTAACTCTATTTGCTAATTATGAACATCAATAGCTTACGATTGCTCATGCAGACGAGAGAGGGAATGATGCCGTATATTGGTTTAGCACTCATCTTATGCAATTTAATGTATTATATTATTTCTTCTTACTTTTAAATTGTTGCTGTCCTAAAAGTGATTTAAATAACAATAATAAGACTGCTTGAACAATACGTGCACAGTTTTTAAAAATTTGCTAGATAACATTTTGCGCTTCAATCCTTTATAGTATGCGTGCTGAAAAAATGCAGGAAGACCCTCAGCTATGAATAATCCAATGCCTCAACATGAGCCGTCATTGATTGAAGTCAATGAACTGAGCTTTAAACGAGGGAAACGTGTCATTTTCGAAAATGTCAGTTTAAAGATTCGCCGTGGTCAAATTACTGCCATTATGGGACCTTCAGGTACTGGTAAAACCACGTTATTACGTTTGATTGGTGGTCAGTTGACTCCCGATCATGGTGATATTTTTCTGGATGGAAAAAATCTTGCGCAAATGTCGCGTCAGGAGTTATTTGCTGCGCGCGCACGTATGGGCATGTTATTCCAAAGCGGTGCGTTATTTACCGATATGAGCGTATATGAAAACGTCGCGTTTCCATTGCGTGCACATACCCAGTTGCCTGAACATTTAATTGCAGAATTGGTGGCTTTAAAACTTGAAGCAGTCGGTTTGCGTGGTACAGAACAACTTATGCCTGCAGAACTCTCAGGCGGGATGAACCGTCGTGTGGCATTGGCACGTGCGATTGCGTTAGACCCTGAATTGATCATGTACGATGAGCCGTTTGCAGGGCAAGACCCGATTGTAAAAGGTGTGTTGACCCGTTTAATCCGTTCCTTGCGTGAAGCGTTGGATTTAACCACCATCATCGTTTCGCATGATGTTGGTGAAACTTTATCAATTGCCGACTACATTTATATTATCGCGGAAGGCGTGATTCAGGGCGAAGGTACACCTGCAGAATTAAAACAGCATGAATCGGCATTTGTACGTCAGTTCTTAACAGGCGCTGCCGAAGGGCCAGTCGATTATCAATTTAGCCATCGGGCTTATTTAAGTGATGAGGTGCGTTCATGAATGCTATTGCCGCATTAGGTCAACGCGTCATTGAGCGTGTTCGTGGCATTGGTGTCGCCACCCAAATGTTGTTGCAAATTCTATTTTCCATGCCAACCCTGCTTGGGGTGAAGCTGTTCCTGTACCAAATGTACCGTGTTGGCGTGATGTCATTATTGATTATTGCGGTATCAGGTTTATTTATTGGTTTGGTATTGGGCTTACAAGGCTACTCCATTTTGGTCAATATTGGTTCAGAAGCCATGTTGGGCACGATGGTGTCTTTGACTTTATTACGTGAGTTGGCACCTGTGGTCGCTGCGCTGTTATTTGCAGGTCGTGCAGGTTCTGCCTTAACTGCAGAAATTGGTCTGATGAAAGCCACAGAGCAATTGGCCAGCATGGAAATGATTGGGGTAGACCCACTCAAGCGTATTGTGTCACCACGTTTATGGGCGGGAATAGTCAGCCTGCCAATGCTCTCCATTATTTTTGCTGCAATTGGCATTATGGGCGGCAAAATGGTTGGGGTCGATTTTCTAGGGGTCGATGAAGGTTCTTTCTGGGGCGGTATGCAAAGCAGCGTGCAGTTCTATAAAGATATTTTTAACGGCACAATTATTAAAAGTTTTGTTTTTGCATTAATTTGTACTTGGATTGCAGTATATCAAGGCTATGCCTGTGTCCCAACATCGGAAGGCATTGCGACGTCGACCACACGAACCGTGGTGTATTCTTCATTATGTGTTTTAGGTTTTGATTTTGTGTTGACTGCGGTCATGTTCGGAGGTGTTTAATGAAATCACGTACAAGTGAGCTGGCCGTAGGTGTATTTGTCATTTTGACAGGCATTGCATTATTTTTCTTGGCCATGAAAGTCAGTGGATTGGTGGGTACCAATTTGCGCGACAGTTACAATATGACAGCAACTTTTGACAACGTGAATGGTTTAAAACCACGTGCTAAAGTCACCATGAGCGGTGTCACCATTGGTCGTGTTAATGATATTACTTTAGACCCTGTATCGCGTTTGGCTACAGTTGAATTTGAACTGGATGGCAGGTTGACCAGTTTTAATCCTGAACAACTAAAAACAGTGCAAAATTATGCGCTTGAAGAATTGCGTTACAGTGCAGAATACCAAGAAGCAAGCCCTCAGCAACAAAAAGAAATGGAACAACAACTGTTGGGTAACATGAAATCCATCACCAGTATTGATGAGGATGCTTACATAATGGTAGCAACCAATGGTCTATTGGGTGAGAAATATCTCAAAGTGGTTCCAGGTGGTGGTTTGAACTTTGTGAAGCGTGGCGAAAGTATTGCCAACACACAAGGCACCATGGATTTAGAAGATTTAATCAGTAAGTTTATTACTGGCGGTGCAGCGAAAACATCCAACGTAGCGTCAGATGCAGATAAAGATACAGCGACAGCTGAAACAACAGATGCAGAAGTGTCATTTGTTGAGTAATGAAGGAGATTGTCCGTGAAAACACTTTTAAAGCAAACTCTGGCGGTAAGTGTACTTTCAACCATGTTGGCAGGAACTGCATTTGCTGCACCTGCAGAAGCGCCACCAGCTTTTGTGAAAAAAGTTGCCGATAGCTTGATTGCACGTTTAAAAGCAGATCATGCTAAATTGCAGAACAATCCAGCATTGGTCAAAACGATTGTGCGTCAAAACCTTGATCCGTATGTAGATGCGCAAGCATTTACCCGTATTGTGATGGGTACTTATGCGACGAACCAATACAGTTCAGCAGCACAGCGCGCGCAGTTTGAGAAAAACTTCCGTGAAACCTTAATTGAGAATTATGGCACAGCGTTTGCGAAATTTAGCAACCAAAGCTACACCATGCGTCCTTATAAGGCGACCAACAGCAAGAACCCAGTGGTGACCATTGACTTCTTGCATAATGGTGAAAAAATTCCTGTGTCATTCCAGTTGGCAGACAAAGGCAGCCAATGGAAAATCCGTAACATTAACGTGTCGGGTATTGATTTAGGTTTGCAATTCCGTAACCAGTTTGCAGCGAACGTGAAGCGTAATGGCGGCAATATTGATAAAGCCATTGCAACCTTTAAGCCAGATGCAGAAGCTGCGGTTGAAAAGAAAAAATAGGTTAGGTGTGGCGTGATTGAATTATCAAATCAGGAATTATGTGTTTCTGGAAAAATAGATTTCAGTAATGCAGAGCAATATTACCAAAAAGGTCTGCAGTTGATTCGTAAGCAGCAGTTGCCTTTGGTGGTTAATTTGGCGCAGCTAGAACACGGGAGTACTTTAGCTTTGGCCGTTTTGGTGCAATGGTTGCGTCAGACGCCTGAAGCCAAGGGCTTACAGTTTAAAGCGGTTCCTGAAAAAATGATGAAAATCATTCAAGCCTGTCATTTGCAAGATGATTTGCAGCTAATCGTCTAAAACTGAAAAAACCATCAAAAAAGCACCTTCTTGTAAGGTGCTTTTTTATTGCGTTTAGTTTCCCGCTTTATTCGTAAGCATCCGGTGAAGCTTATTTGAGTCAGGCAGGCTTCCACTTATGCGGTAGTAATTCTTCAACCTGGATTATTTTCTGTGTCGGCAGTCTTTTCAACACATCACTTAAATAGGCATAAGGGTCCAGTCCATTCAGTTTTGCTGACTGGATTAAGGTGCTGCAATTGAGGCTAGACTGATTATTGCGGTGGTTAAAGATATTAATGAAAAGACAGTTGCAAGATGGTCATTGATCAGCAATGTACCAACCGAGATTACCGCAGTGGAATTGACAACTTGGTATTACTGGCGTTGGTCAATCGAATGTTATTTCAAACTTCTCAAGCAAGCAGGCCATGATATTGAGTCATGGCTTCAGACAACGGAAGCGATTTTAAGGCGTTTGCTGATCAGTTGCATGGCTTGTGTGTTGACGTGGAGAGTGCAGCGTTGTACAGATGAACAAAATCAGAAAGTCCGTGCATTTTTGACTAGGCTTTCAGGTAGACAGCAGAAAAGAGGCAAGATAGAGAGTGCGCCTGCCATATTGGCAGGACTCTCGATTTTACTAAATACTCTTCAACTGCTCTCAGAATATTCAATAGATGAACTGAATGAAATCGCAACCATTGCACTAGGTACTTAAAGATGTGTAGATACCTATGCCTAAAAAGATAGGGAATAAAAGGCATCAAATCCATTTTTTCCATCTAAAGTAAATTAATGGACCAATAAAGAAGCCAATTAAAATAATACTGACCACAATAAAACTGGTGGTGCCTTTGGCAAAAGGTAACACATCGGTGTTCATACCATAAACACTGGCAACCAACATCGGTGGCGCTAACATACTTGGTAAAATCGAGAATCGACGAATCGTGTCGTTCTGTTCGGTGTTAATGAAGCCTGAAGTGGTATCGAGCAAGAAGCGCACTTTTTGGAATAAGAAGGCATCGTGTTCGACCAGTGAGCGTACATCTTCACTGAGTTCTCGAATGTCGGCATCGTAAATATGACTGCCCAACGCACGCGGACGAGCCAAAAAGGTCAGGACACGACGTAAATCAATCAAACACAATTGCGCTTTCCCAAGCATGTCTTCTAATTGCGCCAATCGGGTAATCATGTCATCGAGGTCTAAAATTTGCTCACGATGACGGTTGTTCAAAACCTCTGTGGAATACTTTTCCAAGTCCTTGTGGATATCTTCCAAGATATCCGCAAGTTCGTCCAGTTTGGCTTCAAGCAAGCCTAAAAGCACCCAAGTCGGGTCTTTATAGTCAATTTCGTAGTCGTTACGTCGTGCACGCGCCCGAAATGCCCGAAACGCCACTAATTTTTCACCACGTAGGGTAAACAAGTGTTCTTTATGTAAAATAAAGGCGACGGTTTGCACAGTGGCTAAAATACTGGAATTGTCTTCAGTTTCGCCATCGACTTGATAGTTTTTATTTTTAGTTAAAAAATAGGTACTAATGTGTAAAATACCGTCATCATCACGGTAGAATCGCGCTGAAGATGAAATATCTTCCAAAGATTTTAAGGTTGGTAAATTTTGTGAGTATGCGTCTAGTACCCATTGCTGTTCTTCTTGTGAAGGGGCAATCAGGTCAATCCAGACCAGATCTGGATGCAAATCAAAACCACCGTTAATGGTGGCATCTTCCAGACTACCGCGCTCTGTGGCATAAAAGGCTTCAAGCATTCGTCTTTTCTCCTTGCGCAGTATGGGTTTTGTGGATGGGTGTATTTTAGACAAGGATCTTACTAAATACACTGCTCAGAATGCTATTTTATTTAAAAATCTCCCTGAAGTTTAATTTTATGGCATGACAGCCAGATAACATGGTGAAAAAATGATGTCGTCAATTGCTATTTTCTGTGGTTCTGCCCCAGGAAAAGATTCAGTTTTTGTTGAAAATGCACGAAAAGTGGGTGAAACATTGGCTGCACAAGGCAAAACTTTAATTTATGGCGGTGGACGCTCAGGCTTAATGGGTGTGGTGGCAGATAGTACTTTGGCCGCAGGTGGGCGTGCAATTGGTGTCATGCCTGAAAGTTTGGCAGAGCATGAATTGGCGCATCCGCATTTGACCGAATTACACATCGTAGAAAACATGCATGCCCGCAAAATAAAAATGTCAGAATTGGCCGAGGGCTTTATTGCTTTGCCGGGTGGTTCTGGAACTTTAGAAGAAATTTTTGAGCAATGGACGTGGGCACAATTAGGAATTCACTCAAAACCCTGTGCCTTTTTTAATGTAGCTGGCTTTTATGATGATTTGCTGAAGTTTTTAAGACAGACCTCTGAAAAAGGTTTTACTCAGCCACGTTTTTGTGAGGCATTGATTGTATCGAATTGTATTGACAATATTTTGCAGCAATTTGAACAATACCGTGTTCCTGAAATGAAATGGGAAGTGCCTGAGCTAGAGTGGGTGCAGCAGGAACTGGCGAAATAAAATGGCTGAGATCAACAACATCATTACCGTTGCAGCTGCAATTATTTTAAATGTCAAACAGCAGTTATTGGTGGTGCGTAAACAGCATACCGCGTGTTTTATGCAGGTCGGTGGCAAATTAGAACCCAATGAAGCGCCTGAAACGACCATGTTGCGAGAAATTGCCGAAGAAATTGGCTGTCAGGCGCAAATTCAACAATTTATTGGACGCTATGAAACAGCAACGGCCAATGAGCCCGACTGCCGTTTGGTCAGTTATGTGTATTGGGTTCAGCTTGATCAGGCACCAAAAATTGCTGCTGAAATTGCCGAAATGAAGTGGGTAGATTTGGATGATCAAGATACTTTGTTGGCACCGCTGACCCGTGAAGTGGTGATGCCGTGGTTAAAACAATATTTACAACAAAATTAAGAGCAGTTGATCATTCTTCTATATTTTAAGTTCAACTTTTTAATGCGTTGAGCATATTCAACCGAATAGTTTTTTTATTCAGCACTGGCCAGACAAACCGCCTCGACTTTTTGACAGCCGAGCTTGAGCAACTGCTGTTTGAGTGCATGAATTGAACTGCCCGTCGTGACCACATCATCCACAATTAAAACCCGACGAAAACGGATTTTAGGCGCATTCTGAATTTGAAATTGCTGTTGGATGTCTTCCAATCGTTCTAAGCGACTTAAGCCTTTTTGCGCGTGCTGTTGTAAGCGGGTCACAGGTTGCCAAATCGGGACATTTAAATGCCGCGCTAGTCCTTTTGCTAACAATAAAGATTGATTGTAGCCGCGTTCAGTCAAGCGGGCAGTGGAAATTGGCATCGGTACAATGGCTTGGATTTTAGGATAAGACAGTTGTTTTAGCGCGCCTACTAAAAGCAGTTGGTAATGTAACTGCTGTTCATATTTAAATTGTTGAATGATGCGATTAATTGGATAGTGATAATCAAAAGTGACTTGAATCTGCATTTCTTGTCGTTGTACCGCTTGGCTACGCCACGGCAATTGTTGCCAACAGGTTTGACAGACCGAATGTTGCCATTGCGTGTCGCTATGGCAGAGCTGACACGGTTGCAGTTGGCGCAGCCATTGTATGCCGCATTGTAGTAGATTGATCGGCTGAGTCATCTTAGGACTGCAATCCGTTTAAACATAGGCATAACGTGGTGCCTCAGGCAGCCAGCGTTTTAGCAAAGCTTCGGCATGTGTAGGATAATCGTTTAAAATTTGCTGTGCCACATGATGCGCCTGTGCCAGCAAATGATCATCCCGTTCTAATTTAGCCACCCGAAAGCCCATATCTCCCGTTTGTTTGGTTCCTAAAAGTTCCCCAGGGCCACGCAGTTCTAAATCTTTTTCTGCAATCACAAAACCATCGTTGGTTTCGCGCATAATCCGCAAGCGTTCTTGTCCATTTTGCGAAAGTGGATTTTTATACAACAAGGCACAAAAACTGGCTTTGGCACCCCGTCCGACTCGTCCACGTAACTGATGCAGCTGTGAAAGTCCTAAACGCTCGGCATTTTCGATCACCATAATTGAAGCATTCGGTACATCGACCCCAACTTCAATGACCGTGGTGGCAATCAGCAATTGTAGTTGATTGTCTTTGAATTGCTGCATGACGGCTTGTTTTTCATCAGCTTTCATTTTGCCGTGTACCAGCCCAATATTTAGTTCAGGAAAGCGTTCTTTAATTTCAGCAAAAGTCGCTTCGGCAGCTTGTGCATCTAAGGTTTCCGATTGTTCCACCAAGGTACAGACCCAATAGGCTTGTTTGCCTTCGGCACAATTGCTGGCAATGCGTTGTAATACTTCTTCACGCCGATCTAGCGGAATGGTTACCGTTTGAATAGGCGTACGTCCTGGCGGTAGTTCATCAATCACCGAAGTATCCAAATCGCCATAGGCGGACATGGCTAAGGTACGTGGAATAGGCGTTGCAGTCATCACCAATTGATGAGGTGTGGTGTGATTGGCACCCTTATTGCGCAAAGCCAGACGTTGATCGACCCCAAAACGGTGTTGTTCATCAATAATCACCAAACCCAATTTTGCAAATTGCACATTGTCCTGAAATAACGCATGTGTCCCAACCACCAAATTGGCGCTACCATCTTGAATGCTCAGTTCAGCCGCTGCGCGTGCTTTGCCTTTTTGTTTGCCAGACAACCATGCCACTGTTAAGCCCAATGGTTCAAACCATTTTTGAAAGTTCAGATAATGTTGTTCTGCCAAAATTTCAGTGGGTGCCATCAGCGCGACTTGCCAACCTTCTTCTAGCGCATGACACGCTGCGACTGCAGCGACCAGCGTTTTACCTGCACCTACATCACCTTGTACCAAGCGCAGCATGGGTTTATTACGCTGCAAATCCTGCATGATTTCTTGCGAAACCCGTTGCTGTGCGCCTGTCATTTGAAATGGCATGTTGCCGAGTAACGCAGGCGCTAGTTTTTGACTTGGGGAAAAGGCAGGTGAGGCAATTTGCTGAATATAAGCCCGTCGGGTCAGTAAACTGACTTGATGCGCCACCAATTCTTCAAAAATCAGGCGTTGCTGTGCAGGGTGAGAGCCTTGTGCCAATTGCAGCATATTGGCATTTAAAGGTGGATGATGAATATAATCCAACGCCTGTTTGAGTGCATAGCCATTGGTCATTTTTTCAGGCAGGAGTTCAGGCAAATCATCACTATGCTGTGTCAAGGCCTGTTTGACGTATTCACGTAATTTGGCTTGGGTCAGCCCATCGGTGCTTGGGTAAATGGCAGTCAGTTGGGTTTTAGGCAGTGGGGTATGTTCAGTAATCAGTTGTAATTCGGGGTGATACATTTCCAGACCACGCGCCCCAACCCGTACTTCGCCAAATACTCTTAAACGATTGCCGAGTTTGGCACGATCTGTAATACCTTTATAAATATGATAAAAACGTAAGGTGATTTTTCCAAATTCATCTTCTAAATTGACCGCCATCGACTTGCGTTTACCCGGTGGAAAATCGACCCCTTTAACCACACCTTCGAGTAAATAGCTGCGCCCCACGTTTAATTGGTTCATGGGAATGATCGTGCTACGATCTTCATAGTCACGCGGTAGATGAAACAGCAAGTCATCTGTGGTGAAAATATTTAGTTTTTCGAGTAATGCAGCAGAGGCAGAGCCTACCCCTTGCAACTGATGGACTGCAGCCATGTCCCCTCAACTTCAAATGCTATGATTAGGTGCTGAATGCATATTCTATTTATTGGTTATGGTAAAACATCGCAGCGTGTTGCAAAACAACTATTTACGCTCGGTCATCAAATTACCACAATTAGCCGCAGTCCGAAAACAGATCCTGATATGACGCATCTGCTTCAAGATATTCAACAGCTCGATTTATCACAGATTCAACCTGTGGATGCAGTTTATGTATTACTTGCACCATCTCGAAATACGGTTTTGAGTTCTGTAGAAGCGTATCAACAGACTTATGTAGATTCTGTGCAGCCGATTGTTACTGCATTAAAAGATCATCCTGTAAAGCGAATTATTGTGGTGTCATCTACACGGGTTTATGGTGAAAACGCAGGTGAATGTATTGATGATGATACTGTGCCTAAGCCGAGTGATGTGCAAGGTCAGTTGTTGTTGCAGATGGAACACTTGTGGCAACAGGCTTATCCTGAACAATGTGTGATTGTACGTCCTTCGGGTATTTATGGCACATCGGCAGCACGCATGCTCAAACTTGCAGAAAGCACGCAAAGTTACCCGAATATACATTGGTCAAATCGAATTCATATTGATGATTTGGCAGGTTTTTTGGCACATTTACTTCACGTGGAACATCCAGAACCATCATATATTTGCAGCAATAACCAAGCTCAGCCTTTGCATGAAATGATTTTAAAGATTCAGCGTGAATTGAATTTACCTGAGTTGGTGTTGGAAGGTGAGCGTGAAACAGGGAAAAGGATTTTTGCTCAGAGGATGGTGGCGAGTGGGGTTGAATTATTCAATGTGTAATCATTTATCAAATGGAGCGTAAAACTCTGTCCTTCAGGTCAGAGATATAAGCGACACGACATGAAGTGTCGTTTGATTTAACTAATGACTATTTTTCTTGAGTTTTGATTGTTAATATAAATACATGAAAACCCTTAAATTACGTATAAAAGACAAACATTGCAAGGTGTTAGACCAACTAGCATCAGAAGTGAACTTCGTCTGGAATTATGTCAATGATTTAGGGTTTAGGCATTTGAAGCGGAAAG
>NZ_VPAP01000061.1:0-1007 GCF_013419195.1 Acinetobacter sp. YH12099
CTCTGTACACGACAAATTTCACAGAACCCTTATCCTATCAGGATTCTGCTTTCTTAAAATTGCCAAAATTTCCTTAAACTCTTCTTTTTTCCCAAAACCAATTAAACGCTGAATCGCCATTTGAACATAGTCTAAACCATAGCGAAATAAACTCATTGAGAGTCGTCCATGCTTCTTTATTTTTATCGCTTTTTTTTGATTATGTTGCCATTCACCCGTTAAGTAACACCAACAGAAGCTTATAGCTAACACCGCAATCAATTTTTTCACTCGTCTAGGGTCTGTCAAGCGCGTATTTTCAAGATTAAACCCGCGTCCTTTGAGACAACTGAATAAGGTTTCAATTTCCCAGCGTAATGCATAATCCTGAATAGCATTGGCATTAAACTGAGGAGAAACGACGAGTAAAAGCTCTCCATTTTCTAACTGTAGTGCACTTATATATAGTTTCACCCGACCAACCAAAATCCGTCGTTTACGACATTCAATTTGACCAACTTTAAGATGGCGAAATAAATCACTAATTTTATGATTCTTTCCTAAATGATTGGTGACAATGAAGTTTTTTTAACACGAATGCAGAAGTTGATGTCTTGTTCAATTAACCATGTAAACCACTGCTCACCGATAAACTCTCTGTCTGCGAACACATTCACAATACGGTCTTTACCAAAAATGGCTATAAAGCGTTGAATCAAAGCAATACGCTCTTTCGTATCTGAATTTCCACGTTTATTAAGCAATGTCCAAAGGATAGGTATCGCTATTCCACGATAAACGATTGCGAGCATCAGGATATTAATATTTCGTTTTCCCCATTTCCAATTGGTTCTATCTAAAGTCAGTTGCACTTGGTCGAATGAAAACATATTGAAAATCAACTGAGAAATTTGACGATAATCAAAATACTGACCTGCAAAGAAGCGCTGCATACGTCGATAAAATGATTGTGGTAAACACTTGATGGGCAAGGCTTTAGATGCAGAAGAAAGATTACATGTTTGCTT
>NZ_VPAP01000036.1:0-7514 GCF_013419195.1 Acinetobacter sp. YH12099
TCTACAGCAGGATCAGCAGGATCAGCAGGATCAGCAGGATCAGCAGGATCAGCAGGATCAGCAGGATCAGCAGGATCAGCAGGATCAGCAGGATCAGCAGGATCAGCAGGATCAGCAGGATCAGCAGGATCAGCAGGATCAGCAGACTTTATTTTTCTTTCTGGATCAATATCTGTGATACAGGCAATTTTCTTAAAAATTGTATTAGGTTCATTGCTATCAAATAAATGTAGAAAATGCGTGAAATATCTTCCACCAACACTTACTACCGCAACATGATGATCTTCCAAAGATTTATCAAGATATTTAGCAAAAATAGACATTAGTAATTGCTCAGCAATACCTTCTACAAACAAAATTTTCTGTGCAAACAAAATGTCTGATTTCGTAGCATCCAGAAACCTTTGTACATATCTCTTACTTTTTCCATCAATAGGAAAAATCTTATCTGGATAACTAACCTTTGTTTCATCAGCGTCTTTGTACAGACAAATGATTTCTGAAAGTGAAACAGCAGATGTAATATGGGTAGAATGTGAAGTTACAAAAATTTGTCGTACTTTTCCTTCTTTTTTATTTTTCTTTAAGAATTGTAGAAATTTATATTGCATTGCTGGATGGAGATGGGCTTCTGGCTCTTCAATAACTAATGCTGAAAATACTTTTGCATTGTCGCCCATATACTTTCCGTCAGCATTGACTTGCATTTTTGCAAGTAATAAAGACATGAAAATTAAATTGTTATAACCTAAGCCATTATGAGTTGCTGGTATTTTAATCCCTGTTTCGTATTCAATAATCAATCTTAGAAATGAAAACATTTCTATATCTGAAATATTTCCCTCAAAATTAGGTGTAGCGTTATTAAATGAAGCACCAGTTTCATCTGCATAAGATAATATTTTTCCTTTTCCTAACTCCATACGCTCATGAATAGAAGTCATTACAGGCTCAATATTTGATAAAAATTTATTCTTTCGGGTTTTTATGTCTATAATTTTATTTTCTTCAGATTTCTTGAAATCACTTTTAATATCATAATCCATAAAGAAATCAAATACATTTTTTAATAAGGTATTTTTCCCTGTTAGCATATCCCTTTCTACATCTCGGATTGCATCTAAGAATTGAAAATCAAATTTGCTGAGTGACTCCCCATCTGCTATAGCACGATTAGCAATCTCACCACCATAAATCTTATAGGAATATAATCTTATGAAGTCATTCTTAATTAATTTCCAAGCATGATTTCTACAATCGCTAGAAGCTTCATCAACCTCTGACATGGCTAAGATATATTTGGGTAATTCTTTTTCTGGAAGAAAAAATTCATAAGTTAATTTAGCCTCAAAATCAGATTCTAACTTAGTGAGCCAATTCGCCACCATAGCTAAATCATCTGGCAATGATTCACATCCTTTTTTTAAAGTGACTTGAATACTTATCTTCGGAGGGGATGTCTTTAATTCTGAAAATGCAACATTTTTATTAAAATCATCTACATCCAATCTTTTATTTTTGTCAGGATTTACAACTAATGAAAGAGCTGTCAATAAATTCGTTTTTCCTGCATTATTATGACCAATTATTACATTTACCCCCTCATTAAAATTTATTGTTTGATGCTTAAAATTTCGAAAATTCTCGATCTCAATAGTCGATATAAACATTCGTCCCCCACATAAAAATATTATTAAATACAATTACAACCATATAAAACAGCATCTTATAATGCTGTTTTATATAACACCCTTATATTAGGCTAATAAGATTTGGTTCATTTGCTCTTCCAAACTACGTCCAACTTCATCCTGATTTTTTGCCATTAAGAATAATCGTTTACCATCACTATTTTTAGCCCACTGCTTACCAATAGCATTCTTGATTCGAGCATCATCAGCAGTATCTAAATGTCCACCTTTATACTCCAGAACAAAGATTGAACCATCAACTAACTCTGCAACGAAATCAGGGTAAAAGTAATCTTTCTCTGTTGGTAACCAGAACGAAGTATGTGGTTGCTTAGGAATATTACGTACCCAATATTTTACTTTAGGATGCATATCCAAGAGCTGAGCACATTTAAACTCTTCAGAAATCCTTCCTGATTCAGTCTTTTCTTTTAAATCATCAATCTGAGCATAGAAATGTTTTTTAAACTTATAGCTACCACGATAAGGCTTTCTAACTGGGTAGATTCCACGCTTAAACTCAAAACTATTTTCTAGTTTTGATTCTTCTGCCACTTTCAACTCTGCAAATAAATCACTTTGAAATGCTTGTTTACGAGCAAGTTCAAATAGTCGGTCAAGCTCACGAGAAACCGCCAGTGACAATTGGAATTGAGCACGATGTAGTTGCGTCAGTGTAAATCTACGCTCATTCAACAAGTGACTAATGAGCTTGGTTAAATACGCTCTAAGCTGAATTTGCGTTAATCCTGCTCTTCTTGTTTTCCGATCTAACCAATTCAACAAATCATTTTCGGTGATTGGTGTTGGCATATCATCAAATTGAATCTGTTGGCTATTGAGTAATTCATAACTCAACTGCTCTTCTTCAAGATTTAGGTCAATCGCAAAACTATTCACAGTTTCACGTATGTTAAAACCTTCCAATTGAACTGGATAATCTAATAGATTCCATTCAACCGAATCTTCAATAGTTTCTTTGTCTGCAACTTGCCACTCACCATCAACGAATAAGCCTAATTGCGGAATAAGCGCAAATGTGGCATTCCAATTTTCAGGTGCTTGATGTGCTTGTCGCTCAGCACGAGCTTCTTTGAAAACTTCTTGTATTTGGGTCTTTTGTTTCGGCGTCGCGTTTTCAATTACAGCTTGTTCAATTTGATCAAACTCTTCGTCAGTTGTCCCTTTATTAATAATTAAGGACGTACCTTGGCTATTTTCTCTCGTTTGAATCGCTGGTTGTAAATTAGTAGGAATAAGTTCAGGTGTAACAACAAATGGAATAGAGACCATGACTTCAGGAGTCTTTGGTTGAGTAGTCCCTTGACCTGTAGTTCCTAAATCCAGTTCAGGTTGTGGATTTGCCACAATCGAGGCTTCCGCTTCCCATTTATCAAAGCCCATATTCTGCACCATACGGTCTTTAAGAAGCATGGTGGCTTGAGCGATTGAACTTGAGACAACGTGTGCATATGCTTTATTGAGTTCATCATTCTGACGTAGTTTTGCATACGGCATACGTAAGACACGACCTAACAACTGCTCTACATCAGTTGCAGAGTTGATATTTTGCAAACTCGCAAGTACATAGGCAAATGAGCAATCCCAACCTTCTTTCAGTGCTTCGACTGTAATCACAATTTTCACTTTACTCTGAGGACTAAAGAGATTTTCATCTTCTAGCTCTTTGGATTGCCCTGTAGAAATCGCAATCCAGTCTTCAGTGATATTTTCATACTCATCTAGTAAGTGTTGCTTTACAGCATCTACATTCGCTTCACCATTTTTATCTTGGGCTTGGATCAATAAAATTGGGCGAATATATTCTTTTTCACTTTGTGCAAGCACTTCTAACTTTTGTCGTTGAATCAGCGCATCACGAATACAATCTTGCCAACTATTTGGATGTTCAGTTAATACGACTGGCAGCTTAATCATTTCTGCTACTTTCAATTGCGCAGCAGAAACTGAGTAAAGAACATTATTGTCTTTTGGTGTTGCTGTCAGCTCTACTAAGCAACTTGGGTTGAGACGCTTCAATGTTGGGAAGAATGTTTTTCCACCACGGTTTTTATGCGCTTCATCCACCACAATAATTGGTCTATGCAAGTTAAAGAAATTGACTAATGAATGCTTCACACGACCAATATCTTTTTCCGTTAGGAATGGTTGATATTGCAAAGTATCAGCCGTTACTTTATCCATACTTTCGGCTTGCTTTGGAGTCACTTGAGTAAAGTGTTCACTCAAAGATTCGTCAAAAGCATAGGCATTGCGCTGATAGGTCTTTTCTTTATCAATATTGAAGATCTGAATAGTGGTCACAATGACAATACACGACTGCCCAACATCATGCTTGTTTAGCGATTGAAGCCCTTCAATGTCACATATTTTGATGCGATCACCATAATAGCTTTGTAAGGCTTGTCTATAAGGGTGATTCACATTAGCAAGTGCAGCAAGTGTTTGTTGTCGAATCATATCTGTTGGTACAAGCCACAATACAATAGGACTCTCAGTATTCACATAACTCTGTGCCACTTTTGGAATACTATGCGCTGCAAGTAGTGTTTTACCACCGCCTGTAGGTACACGCAGACATACAGTTGGTATGCCCTCCAATCGGTCGTTATAAACAATATTTTCGCCTACACAGCGTTTAAATGCTTTCTCCGCCCCTAATGATGCTGCCAAAGTAAAGAATTGCTCTAATGCTTTTAAAGAATCTATTTGATACTGTTTTAATTTAAGTGACATACGCAATCCTTACTGAGCTTGGTTGCCATAAAGCGAATATGGAATTTGTTTAAACTCAATGTCTAGAGCTTCAAGTCGGGCATCCCCAAGTCGTGATGCTTCGCCTATAACGACTCTTTTACCTTCATGTGCATGACATTCATTTAAGTAATTTAAAATAGATAGTGTTAAGACATTACCACCATTCGGACGTCTATCACCTAAAATGCCGTTATAGAGAAGATAGTAAGCAACCCCATCATGTGTGCCTAAATATGGATTATCAAAGCTCTCCGTTTGATTTAGAGCTGTTTTTGTTTCAAGTCACCAAACATAGCTTGCAAGATCTTTAAACTTAACATTAGCATTTAAGAAGCCTTGATCATCAAACACTGGATTGCCTAATGTATAGAAGCTAAAACCGCCTCCACCTTGCCAATTCACAGCCTTTGAAATACCGCCTTGCTCGCCTTCAATCACTTTTCCAAGACGGGGAATAACATGGGTCTTTGCATGCTCACCCATTTCAATCCCGATATAGCGTCTTCCCATTTTATGAGCAACAGCTGCGGTTGTGCCTGAGCCTAAGAAAGAATCTAAAACGATATCGTTTAGATTTGTTCCAATCTCAATAATGCGTTGAATAAGTTTTTCAGGTTTAGGTGTAGAAAATGGTTCAGCTTTATGAATAGTTAATTGTTCACGTTTTGCATCCTGATTATGCCCAACATCCTGCCATAACCAAATCGACTGAGGAGTAGCACCCTTGTCTTCAATAGAACTCAGAAATCGTTTAAAACGAGGTACAGAATTTTTTCCCTCTTTCCCCCAATAGATCAGATTATCTTTAATATGATTCAAATGAGTTTCTTGAGAATAACGCCATACAGCAGTTTTCTTTGGATAGATTTTCTCCCCAGTGTTAGGGTTTGTTATTGGATAATACAAATTCGGTCTTTCGTCTATTGATTTGTTACAGGTGTAATTATCAGACTGCCAAAGTCCTCTTGGGTCGTTGTCTAAATTTTTATAGGTTTTGTTAGATTTCTCATCTCGTGCTAAACGGTTAACTTTAAATAACTTAGAATTTTTCGCATAAATCAGAATATTATCATGATCATTACTGAACCAATGGGCATCATTTGAGGCAGCATATTTTTTTTGCCATATCACAGATGAAATAAAATTTTTCCGCCCAAAAACTTCATCACATAAAACCTTAAGATAATGTGCTTCGTTATCATCTAATGTAATCCAAATCGAACCATCTTCCGCTAAAAGTTCTTTTAGTAATTGTAGACGTGGATACATCATAGAAAGCCATTGAGCATGTTCTAACTTATCGTCATAGTGCTCAAAAGCGGATTGAGTGTTATACGGTGGATCAATGAAAATACATTTCACCTGTCCACCATATAGTGGCAACAAAGCCTTCAAAGCTTGAAGGTTGTCCCCTTGAATGATGAGATTTTCTTTTGCTTGCTCTTCATCACCATATGCTTGTTCGAATTTTAGTAAATGGTACGGAACACTTATTGCTGTTTCTTCAGCTTGATTTCGGTTCACCCAATCTAATAGTGGCATAACAATACTGAATCAATAAAAAATTGAGTCAATAAAAAATTGAGTCAATCTTAGCAAAAATACCTATATTAATGGATAAGAGAGGCCTAAGATGCAAAAATCTTATTCGTTTTGCATTCCTACAGATTCGACCCATAAAGCTAAAATTTCATCAGGCGTGTAAACTTCCCAATGTTCATAATTACCAATAATTTGAGCTGAAATAAAATTTTCCAATTCAGAATAGGTCCAGTCTATCGGAAGATCTCTATCGAATTTTGGATTCTGTTTTTTTTGCAATAGATGTGTTAGATAACTCGCTAATTTGTATCTAAATACATGATTTTTCCTAAATTTATAATTACTATCGCCTTGATGTTCAATTTTGTACAACTCAGCCGATGCTTCTTTAGCTTGATATGCTAGTATTGAAAAAATATATCTCAGATTAAAACTGTTAAGCATACGCATAAGCTCAAATTCCAAGGCTGAATCTTTTTCATAAGGCACTTTACGATAGTCACATATAAAGCCTACTAATTCATATATTTCTTTTAATCTTTTATTTTTTATATACTTTTCAATATCCTTGATATCCTGTACATGAATTTTTGACTCCACAATTTCCTGAAATAACCCTAAAGTCCATTGCTCTAGGGAATCATAGCATTCAGGAATTACAAGATTTATGTCAGTCCTAAAATTTAAAGCTAAGTAAGTTTGAATTTCATGCACCATATCTTCATTAAAATATTGTTTATAATCTGAATGTAGCTGGCGCAAATTAGCTTGTTCTTGTATAAACTCATCAAATTCATCTGTTTTAAAAAGATAGCCTTTTTCAAATATTTTTTTGACAAGATCACCAGTACCATTCGCTTCTAGTTCAATAAATGAATGCCATTCATGCTGAGGTAAGATATTATCTGAGCCAATTTTAATCTTGCTTATCATCGTATAAAGAACGATTTTTTCTAAATAACTTAATTGTTGTGTCGGAGGATTATACGGAGCATCTGATGCTATGGGGATACATAATTTAAATTCATTGAGATATTTATTCATGTAACTTTGTACAGAAACTCTACGACACTCATGACAAACCAATTTTTTTTTATAAGAATTCCAACGCTTAAAATCCATATCTTTACGGATATAAATTTCATAATCGAAATAACATTTTTTGCAGTCTTTTAATCCCGTGTATTTTAAATGCCCACTATGTTTGACTATTCTTTCTAATTTTGCAGTCGATTTAATATCATATTTTTGCCATAACACTTTTGCAGTATACGTAAACTGTTGCTTTTCAATGTCAACAGACTCCCAATAATCTCTTAATAGTTCTAAATTGAAATCATCATACTCTGGATTCATCACAAGTTCATATTGTCCTTCGGTAATCCTCCCTAAAAATAATTGAGTTTAAAAGTAGAAAATCGAATAACCTTGATTTAAGGAGATTTTCTATGAAAACATCTAAGTATTCAGACAGCTTGATCATGAGTATCTTGAAGCAAGCTG
>NZ_VPAP01000006.1:0-140486 GCF_013419195.1 Acinetobacter sp. YH12099
GAGAACGCAGGCGTATTGTTTGAAGAAGTCCAAGAAGCCTATACCACCCAAATCTGTTCGTGCTGCGGTGAGATCACCTCAAGTAGTCCCAAAGGTAGGACAGATCTTGGAATAAGAGAATGGGAGTACATGAGCTGTGGTACAGCTCATGATCGAGATATAAACTCAGCTCTAAACATTCTTGCGCTTGGGCATAAGCGTCTAGCTGTAGGAATCACCCTCTTTTAAGGGGGTGAGGATGTCAAGCACTGGTGTTTTGAATCAGGCATCTTGTGACTGATGTTATGCGAATCTATAAAAAAGCATTTAAGCAGATCGAAATAAAAAATTGCAAAATATTACATGACCTTAGCCGAAAAACACGTACTATAAAATCATGTAAAGAGGGTTGTGATGGTCTATGGCTCAGTTTGAAGTGTTACTGCCTTTGCAAGAGATTACGGTGGATCGTGCAGAGCTTTTGGCGATTCAACGCAATGATTTAGTTCCGTTGTTGAATGATCAATATCGTCTAAATCATTATGCAGATCAGGTGATTCAAGCGCAGTCAGTTTTATTGGATGGGGTGGATCCACATTTAACTCAGCAATTGAGTGTGACCATTGAGCAGTTGATTCAGGCGCTTGGCAAATCTAAAAAAGTGTTAAAGCAACGTAAGTTTAATGCACTACAAAAGTGGCTAGGCATAGATTTGGAATATGGCGCGGGGCAAGTGCAATATTATAAAAACCTAGATCATTTATTAGGACAAGCAGATCGTTTAAGCCAAAAGCTGCAAATCGAAATTCAGAAATCACAATCACGTTTTCAGCAGTTGGTTGGTTTGCGTGAGCAAATGGCGAAATACATTCAAGCTGCCGATGAGTTTTTAGTGGAATATCCACGATTTGTGCGCAATCAGCATCCTTTGGATAATTTTAGCGAACGACTGGCCAAGAAAATTTATAGTTTAAAGACTTTGCAAAGTAGTAATGATATTGCGATTACTCAAATGCAACTTTCACAGCAACTCTCTTTTAGTTTGTTAGATCGCTTTAAAGAAGCGCAGCAGGTACTCATTCCTGCATGGCAATATCATGTCAAACAAAGTCAGCAAAGTGGCTCACACAGTCAGCTAGAAAAGCTGGATCAAAGTCGTGAGCATTTAATTAAGACATTAAGAAAATCCTTAGAAAAACCTGCGCAATCATAAGGCATGGTTTTGATTAGATAGAGGCGAAATATGACAACTTCTGAACAACGCAACGTCGCTGTGCAAGTGAGTGATGAACAGACTCAGCAACAATTTCAGCAACTCAATTTGCAGGAAATTGGCTTACAGCCTGATGACTTTCAGGAGGTGCTGGCTGCGCGTAAAGAATTAAGCGATCTTAGCCATCATTCGGTTGCAGAATATGGCAAAAATATCGCCACTAAAACGTCAAGTTATACCGATGAGCTTTTAGGTTTGGTGCAAAATAAGGATTTGGATGTCACAGGGCAAAAGCTGAATCAGGTGGTGCAGGTTGCACAGCAGTTAAATACCAACAGTATTTTAAATCCAAACAAAAGCAGTGGCTTTTTGGGTGGTTTATTCAATAAGTTAAAAGGCGCTAAACAAAGTTTTGATCAAAACTTTAACAGCACCAAAGCGCAAATTGATAGTCTGGTCACAGAAATTGAAAGCTCACAAAATGGTTTAAAAAACCGTGTAGATACACTGGATAAAATGTTTCATGGTGTGCAAGATGAATATAAACAATTGGGGATTTATATTGCAGCAGGTAAGTTAAAACAGCAGGAAATTCAGCAGCAAATTTCTGAATTTTCCGCGCAGCCGCAGGATCAGACCACGACTCAAAAAATTTATGATCTCAATCATCTTGCTAATAATTTAGAAAAGCGGGTGAGTGATTTGCAGGTGTTGCAACAATCTGCCATGCAAACTTTGCCGATGATTCGGATTATCCAGTCCAATAATTTAATGTTGGTCGATAAATTTTATGCGATTAAAAACATTACCTTACCTGCGTGGAAAAACCAGATTAGTTTGGCGATTTCTTTAAATGAGCAGAAAAACAGTGTGCAACTGGCCAACAGTATTGATGATGCCACCAATGAATTGCTGCGCCGTAATGCAGATTTATTGCATCAAAACTCGGTTGATACTGCCAAAGCCAATCAGCGTTCGGTGATTGATATTGAAACCCTTGAACACGTACAAAATACCCTCATTAAAACAGTGAACGATGTGATCCAGGTACAAAAAGAAGGCATGCAAAAACGTGCAGAAGCGACTACGCGTTTGCGAGCCTTACAGGAGAATCTGAATCAATTGGTGATTGGTTCAAGTCAACAGTCTGGTCAATAAATGCATTTTGACAATGACTTCATTTAATCTGAAATTTACCTGATAAGGAGTCGGATTTGCCCCCACTTGATGAATATGCCATTCAGCCACAGCAGCTAAAAACAGGTGTTGTGGCATTACAGCAGCGTCAAAAAAAGCTCAGTTTTTTGGCTGTGCTGTCTATGACGGTGGTGCTTATATCGGCAATTGGCTTTTTTATTCAGCAAGATGTGATTTATAGCTTCTTTGGTTTAAGCACTGAAGTTCAGCAATTACACATGCCTGCAAGTGTCGATGCGACTTTGGCAAATTTAGGGCAGCAACCTGATTATTTTTTCAGTTTGTTGAACTGGTTGGGTTGGTTGATTTTAAAACTGTCGGTGTCATTTATTGGTGCATTCGTTCTAGTTCATCTACTCAAGAAAATTCGTTTTTTTTATATTCGCTTTCAGTCCTTTGTCTTGAAATTTGTAGCTTGGTTGCTGAGTTTTATTTTACTTTGGTCGGCATTGAGTTATGTTCAGCATGACCGACAAGATGATACGCAGCAGGTATATGCCAAAATTGTGCATTATGAAAAGCACATTCAAGAAAGTGAATTGGCGCGTTATTTACAAAATGCAGAAATGGCAGCGCCTGTTAAAGCCTATTTGTTGGCGCAAACGGCATTGATGCATCATCCCGCAGATAAAGATGCAGCCATTCCGCAAGTGTTGACCTTGGTCAAAGCAGAGCAGCAAGATCCGCAATTTTTACATTATGGATTTAAACCTGAACAATTATGGACGATGCAGCAGCAAGTTTATGGCAAAGCTTTAACGCCTATGGCGCAAAGCGTACATAAGCAAGTGCAGCAAGCACAGCAATTAAATACGCTGGTTTATTATATGAATCTCGCGGTTATGGCGCTTATGTTAATACTGTCTGCGGTACTCTGGTTTTTATCGCGACATTTACAGCAGCGTATTCTGCGGATTCAACAACAACTTGAATAAAAAATGATTAGGCTCAATTGCTTAAGGCAGACATTCAGTTTTTATGTTAATGTCTAAATTGAATAGCTTTAGGTATTTTAAATGAAATAGTAAGCTTGAAACTCACTATCATTTAAAAAAACGATCATAAATATAAAAATAAACCGTTTCCCCTATGTAACTATTTTTCGTAAGATGACATCAACAAATAAATTTACTCCCTTGGAGACGTTAGCCATGTTAGACCAAAATACTTCTACACAACTTAAAACTTTATTAGAACGTCTTGAAAGCCCAATCGAGCTTGTCGCGACTTTAGATGGTTCTGATAAATCTGCCAAAATTAAAGAATTGGTTGAAGAAATTGCAGCACTTTCGCCACAAGTTACTGCACGTTTTGACGGTAACAACGCACGTGCACCAAGTTTTGGGATTGCAAAAGTAGGTGAGCAACCGCGCGTATTCTTCGCAGGTTTACCAATGGGGCACGAGTTCACTTCATTAATTTTGGCTTTATTGCAAACTTCTGGTTATGCACCAAAAGTATCGGATGAAGTATTAACGCAAATCAAAGAATTGAATCTTTCATCTCACTTTGATGTGTTTGTATCGTTGAGCTGCCACAACTGTCCAGATGTAGTACAAGCTTTGAACCTCATTGCGATTTACAACCCTGGCACAACAGCAACCATGATTGATGGTGCATTCTTCCAAGAAGAAGTTGAGCAGCGCAAAATTATGGCTGTGCCGATGGTATTCCAAGATGGCAACCACATTGGTCAAGGTCGTATGACTTTGGAAGAAATTGTAGCTAAATTAGATACAGATTCTGCGAGCAAAGATGCAGCGAAACTGAATGCCAAAGAGGCGTTTGATGTCTTGGTAATTGGTGGCGGCCCTGCAGGGAATACATCTGCAATCTATGCAGCACGTAAAGGTATTCGTACAGGTATTGTGGCTGAGCGGATGGGCGGTCAGGTGATGGATACCATGGATATTGAAAACTTCACTTCTATCCAAAAAACACAAGGTCCAAAGTTTGCGGCAGAAATGGAAGCGCATGTGCGTGAATACGATGTCGATATTATGAATCTACAAAAAGTATCTGCCATTAAAGGTGCTGATGAAACTGCCAATGGTTTGGTCGAAGTGACTTTGGAAAATGGCGCAACACTTGAATCGAAAACGGTGATCTTGTCTACAGGTGCACGTTGGAGAGAGATGAATGTACCTGGTGAAGCAGAATACCGTACCCGCGGCGTGGCATACTGCCCACACTGTGATGGCCCGTTGTTTAAAGGCAAACGTGTTGCAGTGATTGGTGGTGGTAACTCAGGTGTAGAAGCAGCGATTGACCTTGCAGGGATTGTAGAGCATGTGACTTTGGTAGAGTTTGATACTAAATTACGTGCAGACCAAGTCTTGCAAAACAAATTGAACAGCTTGCCAAATACTACTGTAATTACCAATGCATTATCGACTGAGGTGATTGGTGATGGCGCACAAGTGACTGCATTGAAATATAAAGACCGTGCGACAGATGTTGAGCATACTGTTGAACTTGCAGGAATTTTCGTACAAATTGGTTTATTACCAAATACGGACTTCTTAAAAGAGTCAAAAGTAGAGCTGACGAATCGTGGTGAGATTGTGATAAATGAGCGCAATGAAACCAATGTAAAAGGTGTATTTGCGGCAGGTGACTGTACAACTGTACCGTACAAGCAAATCATCATTGCAACAGGTGAAGGCGCGAAAGCATCACTTTCAGCATTTGATTACATCATCCGTTCAGGTCAATAAGTCTGAACGAATACATCTGAATACGCGGATTAACCATCCTTAAATTGTATTCGCTAAAAAGATAGCGCCTGAGTTCCCCAATACTCAGGCGCTATGTTCAGTAAAGTGCGTTATCGCACAGTATTAAAAGTTTATTTATTCTATTTTTGGTTTTAAGAACTGAGTCGGCTAACAACTCAGTTCTTTTTTTATTTTTAACATCCAGTTTGATTTACAGCAGTTAGATTCATTTCAGTCTAATTAGCCTTATTATTTTGTCCAAATAAATTCAACTGATTAAACTTTTCCTGTAGCTGCTCTTTGGTTTCGACATGCTCAGGATGCGGAATAATACATTCAATTGGGCAGACTGAAACGCAGGTTTGATAGTCATAAAACCCAACACATTCTGTGCAACGCGCCACATCAATTTCATACACCTTTTCACCCTCATAAATTGCTTCATTCGGGCATTCGGGTAAGCACATATCGCAATTGATGCATTGGTCGGTAATCAGGAGTGCCATCGCAATACTCGCTTAGTTTATTGCCACTTAGTTGGCTTGATAAGCCAACGATGAGGCAGAAATATCTGCAGTCGAATTTGGTAAGTTGCGAATCAGCAGGGCATAACGCATATCGACATCTGCAGGTATAGGGATTTCTACAATATGCCCTGAACCTTTGGCATCTTCAATCAGATTGCCTTTTTTATCTTTAATTTCAGTTAAAGTGAAATAGATATTGCCTTGTGGCGTCATCAATTCTAAAGAATCGCCCACTACAAAACGGTTTTTTACATCAATTTTAATGTAGTCACCATTGCGTTCTAAGACTTCACCACAAAATTGCTGATGATCAAAACTTGATGAACCTGTTTCGTAGTTTTGGTATTCGCTGTGCACATGACGACGCAAGAAACCTTCGGTATAACCACGGTTAGCTAGGCCTTCTAATTGAGTCATTAATGCAGGGTCAAATGGTTTGCCTGCAAGTGCATCATCAATGGCTTTACGGTAAATTTGTGCAGTACGTGCGCAGTAGAAATAAGATTTGGTGCGACCTTCAATTTTTAGTGAATGGATGCCCATTTTAGTTAAACGGTCAACGTGCTGCACTGCACGTAAATCTTTAGAATTCATAAAGTAAGTGCCGTGTTCATCTTCTTCGGCAGCAAACATATCTTCGTCATTACGTTGTAATAACACAGGCTCGTTAAATTGATGCTGTGCCTGCATGTGTTGTTCATCTGCATCGGCAGTTTCAGAAAGATTTTTGACAGGAATTACGTCACCTGTTTCATCTTCTTTTGCATCGTGAATTTTATATTCCCAACGGCAGGCATTGGTACATGCGCCTTGGTTGGCATCACGTTTATTCATATAGCCTGAAAGCATGCAACGACCTGAATAGGCCATGCACAGCGCACCATGCACAAATACTTCAATTTCCATGCCAGGCACGTTGTTTTTAATTTCTTCAATTTCATCAATCGACAATTCACGCGAAAGAATGACACGGGTTAAACCCATATTTTGCCAGAATTTCACCGTTGCCCAGTTCACCGCATTGGCTTGTACCGATAAATGTACAGGCATGTCGGGGAAATTTTCACGCACCATCATAATCAGACCTGGGTCAGACATGATCAGCGCATCGGGTTGCATGGCAACCACAGGTTCTAGGTCACGAATAAAGTTTTTGAGTTTGCTGTTATGCGGTTGGATGTTCACCACCACATAAAACTTTTTGCCTAATTTATGTGCTTCTTGAATACCAATTGCTAAGTTTTCATGATCAAATTCGTTATTACGCACGCGCAAACTGTAACGCGGCTGACCTGCATAGACTGCATCTGCACCATAAGCAAAGGCATAGCGCATGTTTTTTAAAGAACCAGCAGGAGAGAGAAGTTCGGTGACGTGGGAAATGGTCATGATCAAAAAGCAATAGCAGAAATATGGCTTTATTGTATGAATCTAAATTTAGGATTCAACCTAGTAAATAGCTCGGGATTCAGAAGAAAACTTGTGCTGAAACGCTGGGGCTAATCTTGATATAGAAAATTCCTCATCCTGAGCTATACAAAACGCACGAGAAGGGACTTTCAATACCAATTTGACAGATTGCTTATAATCAATTTCTGATGGATGAAAGCGTGTTAACGTACACGTTGCCCATGTTTATCAATCACCACTTCACCATCTTCTTTGCTGAAGCTTTTTAATTGTGGTTGAGTGAGCAAGTCTAAGACCAGTTCAGAAGGGCGGCACAGTTTCACACCTAACTCGGTCACGACAAATGGACGATTAATTAAAATCGGATGCTCGACCATCAATGCAATTAATTCCGCATCGCTGTGTGAGCTACCTTCAAGTTGCAACTGTTCGTATGGTTCTACATTTTTGCGGATTGCATCGCGCACGCTTAAACCTGCTTGTTGAATCATGCTAGTAAGTTCAGCTTGTGTAGGTGGGGTTTTTAAATATTCAATAATTTCAGGTTCTTGTCCTGTATTACGAATTAATTCTAAAGTATTGCGTGACGTTCCACAGGCAGGGTTATGAAAAATTTTGATGGTGTTGCTCATGCGTAGTGACTCGTTTTAGGTCGATAAAATTTCAATATTGCATTTATATATGGATATGCGTATATTCGCAATAGTTAATATTGAAGTGCAGATAAAAAATGAATCAAACTGATTTTTTTAAATGTTTGTCAGACCCAACCCGACTGGACATTCTGAAATTGGTGATGGCTCAACACAATATTTGTGTATGCGAATTGACAGAACAATTGCAGTTAAATCAACCGAAAATATCACGTCATTTGGCGTTGTTACGGAATTTATCTATTTTGCTAGATCAACGTCAGGGGCAGTGGGTGTATTACCGTTTGAACCCAGATTTACCCGAATGGGCGTTTGCTGTTTTAAATATTATCGCGCAGCAAGATGTCAGCCCGATGACGCACATCAACCCTACAATTGCAACACATTGCGAGTAAGCACATGGCACAGTCCAAACTTTCTTTTTTAGATCGTAATCTGACCTTATGGATTTTTATTGCCATGGGGCTAGGTGTTGCGATTGGCGTGGTATTTCCTGCAGTATCGGCAAGCTTAGATCAAATGAGTGTGGGAACAGTCAATCTTCCCATTGCGATTGGTTTGATTTTGATGATGTATCCACCATTGGCAAAAGTCGATTACGCAGCTTTGCCAGAAGTGTTTAAAGACCGCCGAACCTTGTTGTTGTCTTTGGTACAAAACTGGTTGATTGCTCCGTGTTTGATGTTCGCTTTGGCGATTATTTTCTTGCAAAACTATCCTGAATATATGACAGGTTTGATTTTAATTGGTCTGGCACGCTGTATCGCGATGGTCTTGGTCTGGAACAACTTGGCTTGTGGTGATAACCAATACGTGGCTGCATTAGTTGCGTTTAACAGTATTTTTCAGATTGTATTCTTTAGTACTTATGCATGGCTGTTTCTGAGTTTCTTGCCGCCGTATTTTGGCGTGGCAGGACAAGTGATTGATGTTGGTTTTTGGACAATCACCCAAGCTGTTTTAATCTATTTGGGTATTCCTTTTTTGATGGGCTTTTTAACACGCTTGATTTTAGTGAAAAGCAAAGGCTTAGATTGGTATCAAACGTCTTTTTTACCCAAAATTAGCCCATTTAGTCTGTTGGCATTGCTATTTACCATTGTGGCGATGTTCGCACTAAAAGGCGCAGAAGTACTGAGCTTGCCGATGGATGTTTTACGCATTTCCATTCCATTGATTATTTACTTCGTTGCCATGTTCTTTATTAGCTTCTTTATGAGCAAATGGATGGGCAATGATTATCCACGGACGACCGCCATTTCCTTTACCGCAGCAGGGAATAATTTTGAATTAGCACTTGCTGTTGCCATTGCAACGTTTGGCTTGGCTTCTCCCGTTGCATTTACCACGATTATTGGCCCTTTGGTTGAAGTGCCTGTGTTGATTGCTTTGGTGAGTGTGTCTTTATGGCTGCGTAAAAAGTTTTATCAAAATGAGTCGATTGTCAGTTCAAAGTAATTTTCTTCATTTTGAGGTTTAAGATAAAAACATGGGCATGCGTTGCCCATTTTAGTTTTAAGAGTATGCAGCATGGTATTACCCAATATTGATTTAGATTTATTGCCTACACCAAGTTTTGAACAGGTGCAGGCAAAGCCGTTGAACCATCCGCCACGTATTTTATTGATGTACGGTTCAAACCGTGAGCGTTCTTATAGTCGTTTGGCGGTACAAGAAGCAGGCAGAATTTTGGAGCACTTTGGTGCTGAGGTAAAAATTTTCCATCCTAAAGGTTTGCCTTTACCAGAAGATGGCGATGCTTCACATCCCAAAGTCCAAGAGTTACATGAATTGCTGGCGTGGGCAGAAGGTATGGTTTGGTGTAGCCCAGAACGTCATGGTTCGATGAGCTCAATTTTTAAAGCACAAATTGACTGGATTCCACTTGCCGCGGGTGCAATTCGTGCCACACAAGGTAAAACGCTTGCTTTAATGCAGGTGTGTGGCGGGTCGCAGTCATTTAACAGCGTCAATCAATTACGTATTTTAGGACGTTGGATGCGGATGATCACCATCCCCAATCAGTCTTCTATTCCTAAAGCCTTTTTAGAGTTTGAGGAAGATGGCCGCATGAAAGCGTCTAGCTATTACGACCGTATTGTCGATGTGATGGAAGAGTTATATAAATTTACTTTGCTGACTCGCGGGCAAGCAGCATATTTGGTAGATCGTTATTCTGAACGTGTGGAAACTGCCGAGCAGTTGTCGCAACGTGTTAATCAGAAGTCTTGATAATTCAATTTTAGATAAGCAAAACCGCATGAGAAAAGGCTGAGAGAGTGATTATTCGGCTTCGAGCCGTTTTAAAATCTGACAATCATCAATGGTTGTTTGCGTGGTGCAGGCTTGTCTAAGTTGCTGAAGTTGTAGCTGAAAATGCTGCAACTCGGCAATTTTATCTTCTACATGCCTTAAATGTTCATCAATCAATTCATTCACAGCGCAGCAGTTTTGTTTCGGCTGTTTTTCTAATTCAATTAAGGCTTCAATTTCTTTTAAGTTCATATCTAAAGCACGGCAACGCTTAATAAAAATCAAACGCTTGAGTGCCTCATCGTTGTAATAGCGATAATTATTTTCGGCACGAAAGCTTGGGGTGAGTAAGTGTTTCTTTTCATAAAAACGAATTGTATCTGTGCTGACTCCAACTTTTTTAGCTAATTCATGAATTAAATATTGTGCCATACTTGACCTTGGACTAAGTCTATAGTTTTAAATGAGCATAATCGAAACAGTTTCATTTTGAAAGAAGGTGTGTCTATGGCATGTACGTGTAGTCATGAACCTGCGCCAATCAAACCGAATAGTAAATTTAGAACCGCGTTATGGATTGCATTGGTGATCAATCTCAGCATGTTTTTTATCGAGTTGATAGGTGGTGCCTATGCCCATTCATCATCCCTATGGGCAGATTCACTGGATTTCTTTGGAGATGCTGTCAATTACGGGATTTCACTTGCGGTGTTAAGTGCAAGTTTGTATTGGCGTGCTACTGTGGCTTTGGTCAAAGGCATCACGATGGCCTTGTTTGGTGTGGTGGTGATGGGCAAGGTTATCTATGCCTATATACAGGGTATTCCACCTGAAGCCATAACCATGGGTATTATTGGGATCATCGCCTTATTAGCCAATGTGGTTACTGCATTGATTTTATATGCATTTCGAGATGGTGATTCGAATATGAAATCGGTGTGGTTATGTAGCCGTAATGATGCGATTGGTAATTTCGCAGTTATTTTGGCGGCAGTGGGTGTATTTGGTACGGGTAGTTTGATTCCAGATCTTGTGGTAGCCGTGATTATGGCGAGTTTGGGCTTAACAGCGGGGTATCATGTGATTCAGCAAGCTTTGGCTGAACGAAGAATAAATGTACCAGAATAAAGAATAAACGTAAAAAGCACTCCATCTGATTTGAGTGATTTAGATGGAGTGCTTTTAATTTTTTGTAGTCGCAATAATTTTAAAATTTGAAGTAAAAATAACGATAAGTTATTCCAAATTGCTATTTACAAAAAATAATATATAACTAAAATTAAAAATAAATTGATGTATTTAAAAATAATTTACACGATGAATAATATTTAATTTTTTTTAAATTGAGGGTTAAATGAAACTAATTAAATTATTTTCTATAGCAAGCCTGATTGCTTTGGCTGGCTGTAGTTCTAAAGTAGTGACTTATGATACTGCAGGGCAAGTGATTGGTTCATGTGTCGCTACACAGGGCTTTATTTTGGGGGCTAAAGCTGTGTGTTATGGTGGTGCCAACATACAAGGCATTAACTATTCTAAAGTAGATGAGCGCACGGGTTTATTGCCAACCATACCAAATAATTCGCAGATTTCACTGCAACAAGACTAATTTTTTAGAGGGGTAATACAATGAAAATTTCTAGTTTAATCGCATTAACAGCGGCTATTTTGATGACAGGTTGTGCTTCAAAAGTGACAACTTATGATTCGAGTGGTCGTATGATTGGTTCATGTCAGGCAGAGCGTGGGTTTGTAATTGGTGGTGGTGCACACTGTGAAGGACGTGCTAACCAAGAAGGTCGCAGTGTACGTTAATTGATGCTAATGACAAAAAACCGAGCTATTTAGCTCGGTTTTTTTAGATTCAACAGCTTTTATTTTTCAACGAAAGCACGTTCAATCACGTAATCGCCCAATTCACCCATACGTGGTGATTCTTTTAAACCATGTTGGTCAAGTAATGCTGCAACATCTTTTAAGAATGCAGGGCTACCACATAACATGGCACGGTCAGTTTCAGGGTTAAAACGTGGTAAACCAATTTTTTCAAAGATTTCACCCGATTCAATTGCCGTGGTCACACGTCCTTGGTTTGGATATTCTTCACGTGTAACGGTTGGGTAATATACCAGTTTTTCACGAATACCAAGTTCTTGGAAAAACTCGTGATTTGGTAATTCATTTAGAATTAAATCTTGATAAGCCAATTCAGAAATGAAACGTGTACCGTGAACCACAATCACTTTTTCAAAGCGTTCATAAGTTTCAGGGTCGCGGATGGTTGCCAAAAATGGAGCTAGACCTGTACCTGAAGAAAGTAAGTATAGGTTTTTACCAGGATTTAAATCATCCAGTACCAAAGTGCCTGTAGGTTTTTTAGAAACCAGCAATTCATCGCCCACTTTTACTTTTTGTAAAATAGACGTTAAAGGGCCATCAGGTACTTTAATTGAGAAGAATTCTAGCTCTTCTTCATAGTTAGCACTGGCAATCGAGTAAGCGCGCATTAAAGGCTTGCCATTTACTTCCAGACCAATCATCACAAATTGACCGTTTTTAAAACGTAGTGCGGTATCGCGAGTCGTTTTAAAACTGAATAAAGTGTCATTCCAGTGGTGTACGTGAGTAATCTTTTCGACGTTGAAAGCAGCCATTAAAGGTCTCAATAAATTATCAAATTAGAACAGCTTGCTATTCTAATCTAAAATCATTCTCTATAAACTGAATATATTTAATTGAGCTTATCAGAAAAAGTGATGAAGACTGATCTAAAAATGCCAATAATCGGATTTATGCACTCTCCCTACCGAGAAAAATTTGGTATTCCTCGTCAACCAAATCTGGTACAGGTCGAATCGTATATTGAAATGCAAGCGCCTTATAACGATGTGTTGGCATTTCAAGGGATCGAAGCGTTTAGTCACTTATGGTTAATCTGGCAATTTCACGACAATAAAAACCAAACCGATGCTCATCCAACCGTACAGAAACAGCAAAACCCCTGTTTTCGTGCACAAGTGCGTCCGCCACGTTTGGGTGGTAATCAAAAAATAGGTGTGTTTGCGACGCGCAGCATGTATCGACCTGCACCCATTGGTTTATCTGTAGTGCAATTTAAACAGGTCAAAAAAGTGGGTAAGTCACTGCGAGTTTATGTGACAGGAGCAGATTTGTTGCATGGCACGCCTATTTTGGATATTAAACCTTATATTCAATATTCAGATGCTGTGCCTGATGCACAAAGTGGTTATGCGCAAGATGAACCCATAAGAAAAACAGTGCTATGGATGGACACAGCCGAAGCGCAAAAAAATCAGTTGCTCGAATCTGGCGTATTACAGCCACAGATTGCGCAGGAATTGGAACAGGTCTTGTCTTTAGATCCACGACCTGCATATCAGGATGATGCTGAACGAATTTACACCATGAATTTTGCAGATTTTGATGTCAGTTTCCGTGTTGATCAGCACGCAGTATATATCCTAAAAATTGTTTTAATCGCTGTCGATTAAACCAGCATATATAAAATAGCCACCAACGCCAGCATGTGCAGAATTTGGGCAGGGGCGAAATACAGTGCAAAGCGCAAACCACCAATGAGCGCGGCATTGACGCATTTGGCAATCGCATGTGCCACCACACCTAAAATTAAGGCATACAAAAGTACCTGCTGGCTCGGTGGACCTTGCATCACCACGGTTGCAATTGCGGCATGAACCTCAAATAACGAGGCGAGCAGGGTACCAATGATTAAACCTGCATCCCCAAGGGTTTGTTCCAAGCCGTATACCATCGCTTGAATTGCGGTCAATGTCGCCATAATAATTGCGGCTTCTTTAAGGCTAAACATACGGGTATCGGTTTCTGGCTTTGCCGTTGCCGTACTTTTATGTTTTTTAAGCAAGCATACGCCGACCAAAATTAAAATGCCAATGCCTGCCAGACTGGGCATAATTAACAGCTTAAACCACGCCAGATTGACACCCGCCACAATAATCAACATTTGCGCTAAAGTTGCCACGCAAGACATCAGCGCTGCACCTGCATTGGCACGTGCGTCGCCACGACCTGCGCGTACTTCCATGCCTAAACTGGCAATGGTTGCGGTGCTTGATACAAAACCTGAAGCAATTGCAGATAATATGAGGGCGTTGCTGCTTGAGAGTAAACGCTTGGCGATATGCGCCAAAGCCTGCACACTTAGAATTAAAATCAATAATTTTAAAATCACATAAGGATTAAGCACATTGCCCCATAGTGCAGTATTAGGCGTCAGTGGCAAGGCAATTAACACCAAAGCCAGTAAAAACAAGCCATCACGTAGTTCAGCTTCGGTAATCCACTGACTGACAATGCCATGCATGGTGTGCTTGGTCATGAGTAAACCTGTCAAAATAACCGATAAACCTGCTGCCAATGGAATATTCCATAAACACAATGCACCAATAAAATAGGTCATCACGAAGGCAAGTTCGGTGGTAGCGCCGGGGTCATCTTCCGTTTGATTTTTGAGGGAATATAAGCCAATTCCCCCAACAATCAACGCACCCACAATGGCAATGCTCGTGCCCAATAAGAAGCAAATGGCACCTAATAATGCGCAAATTCCAAAGGTACGTACGCCTGCAAAACGGTGATGTTGTCCATTTTTTTTACTGCGTTCACGCTCTAATCCAATCAGTAAGCCACAGCCAAGTGCTGCTGCAAACATGGTGAGCAGTTCGGGAAAATTGGTTGTAACCAAAGATGGAGGAGTCAGAAAATCCACAGCAACATTCCAAATACAAGGTGTTATTTTAAACATCATATATTTGAATTGTGTTTATCGCCATTTATGAATCTATTTTCACTCTAAAATTATGGCTTAATCGAACCATACAAGATTACTGTATTAAAGAAGTCATTCAGCCCTGAAAGCAAACTCTGCTATAGTAAACCCAGATTTTGGGGCATATAACAATGAATTTTAATTTTGAAATAGACAGTACTTGGTGCTTAGAACAATTAGTCAAAGATGGCAAAATTACCGAACGTGATCAGGCTTTGGTACAAACCACGCATCGTCAACGTGATCAATTAAAATGGCATCCGTTACAATGGATTGCCAACTTTAATTTGGTCGATCAAAGTCATCCCCAAACCACTTTAACTTTAAACCGTTTATGCCAATGGCTGGCTGATAAATCAGGCTTGCCATTCTATATTATTGATCCGTTAAAAGCCGATGTTGCCGCTTTAACTGCTGTGATGTCGCAGGAATTTGCGCTGCGTAACCGTATTTTAGCGGTGGAAGTGACTGCAGATGCGGTATTAATTGCGACAGATCAACCTTATAAAAAAGAATGGGTTGCCAACTTAGAACATAGTTTATTGCCCAAAAAAATTCAGCGGGTTTTACTCAGCCCAGATCAATTACAGCGCTATTTGATTGAATATTACCAAGTGAGTCGTGCAGTACATTCATCACAAAAATCTTCTGCACACGACCGTGAAAATAAAGGGGTCGAGGCTTTATTGCAATTGGGCGATACCCAAAACCCAGATGCCAATGATCAACATATTGTGAAGTTGGTCGATTGGGTGCTGCAATTTGCCTTTGAACAAGGCGCAAGCGATATTCACCTCGAACCACGTAAAGACACAGGCAAAGTACGTTTTCGTATTGATGGCGTGTTGCACACCATCTATAACATGCCTGCCAATACGCTTACCGCAGTCATCTCACGGATTAAAATTTTAGGGCGTATGAATGTAGCCGAAAAACGTAAACCGCAAGATGGACGTTTAAAAACCCGAACTCCAAAAGGACAAGAAACTGAACTGCGTTTATCGACCTTACCAACGGCGTTTGGCGAAAAACTGGTGATGCGTATTTTTGACCCAGAAGTATTGGTACGCAGTTTTCAGCAATTGGGTTTTGATAGTCGTTTGTTGAATGAATGGCATGCCCTGACTGCACATAGTCACGGCATTATTTTGGTTACAGGCCCTACAGGTTCGGGTAAAACCACCACGCTGTATTCATCGCTAAAGCAATTGGCTACCGATGAAGTCAATGTCTGCACCATTGAAGACCCGATTGAAATGTTAGAACCGAGTTTTAACCAAATGCAGGTGAATACTGCAATTGATTTAGGTTTTGCCGATGGTGTGCGTGCCTTAATGCGTCAAGACCCTGACATTATTATGGTCGGAGAAATTCGAGATCAGGATACCGCAAATATGGCAATTCAAGCGGCACTGACGGGGCATTTGGTTTTATCGACACTGCATACCAATGATGCGCCTTCAAGTTTGACTCGTTTGCATGATTTGGGCGTGCAGCCATTTTTGACTGCTGCCACAATTTTAGGCGTTTTGGCACAGCGTTTGGTGCGTAAGCTATGTCCGCATTGTAAGCAGGAAGGCTCAATAAATGAAAAAGACTGGGAACATTTGACCTTTGACTACATTATGGAAATGCCTGCACAAGTGTTTAAACCTGTCGGATGCGATGAATGTCGTCAAACGGGCTATAAAGGTCGGGTCGGAATTTATGAGTTTATGCCTTTAAGTTTAGACACCAAACAGCTCATCAGTGCCAATGCCAATTTAAATGAATTACGTCAGCAAGCTAAAAAAGAGGGCATTGAACCGTTGCGTATTGCAGGCGCACGCAAAGTTTTAGAAGGCATGACCACTTTAGAGGAAGTGTTGCGAGTCGTGCCATTAAATTAGCAGATTCAAACTTTTTACGATGAATTTTAAAAAATGGAAATCTTAAGATTCAGCTCATCTTGCTTTGTTTTAATCACCATAACGAAATGAGCAACACAAAAAGGTGAAGCAATGAAATTTACAATGAAAGCAATGTTGATGGCAGGTTTAATGGCAATGGCTTCAATCACCATGGCAAACGACAGCATTAACACCCAAGCACTACATCAAAATGTAACTGTAAAACAAGCTTTAAGCCTGAAAGATGACAGCAAAGTGCAGTTAAAAGGTTATGTGGTGAAATCTATTGGTGATGAAAAATATCAGTTCCATGATAACACAGGCACTATTACGGTCGATATTGATGATGACTTATGGAATGGCAAAGCAGTTTCTGCCAAAACGCCTGTTACCTTAATTGGTGAAGTGGATATTGATCACAAGCCTACAAAACGTATTGAAATAGATGTGGATCAAGTTCGTTTCTAAATCTACGCTGTGTAAAACAGCATTAGTTGCTACACAAAACTGATTTCACTCAAAAACCACATACGCTGTAAGGTGTATGTGGTTTTATCATGTAAAGTATTTTGAAATCATAAAATTTTGAAGCATAAATAACAGAGGAAGATATGCGCTTACTCTTGGCTGAAGACGATGTATCACAAGCAGAAAGTATAAAAACTTGGCTGGAAATGGATGGTTATAATGTCGATTGGGTTGAACGTGGTGATCATGCCATTTTAGCGATTCAGCAGCAGCATTATGATTGTGTGTTGTTAGACCGTGGGTTGCCTAAAAATAGCGGTGATGAAATTCTGCACGCTTTACGACAGCAGCAACAGGACACACCTGTTATTTTTATTACTGCGCGCGATAGTATTCAAGATCGGGTACAGGGACTTGATTTAGGTGCCAATGATTATTTGGTCAAACCGTTTAGCCTTGAAGAACTATCGGCGCGGGTACGCAGTCAGTTACGCAGTGCGCAAAGTCATCCGACACAGCAGCTTGAATTTGCCAACTTGGTTTTAGATACGCAAAGCAAACAAGTGAAAGTGGATGATCAACAGGTCAATTTAACGGCCAAGGAATTCCAGATTTTACATAAACTGATGCAAAACCCGCAGCATGTGGTGACTCGTGAACAGCTCGAAGAGTCTTTATATGCATGGGGCGATGAAATTGAAAGTAATGCGATTGAAGTATTTATTTATCAATTACGCAAAAAAATTGGCAGTAGCCGCATTAAAACCATCCGAGGTTTAGGCTATCGTATGCAGCAAGATAACTAATTCAGTTTGATCTCCGCATGTCTAAACAGGTCATTTCTTTACAGTCCAAACTGGTTAAAAGCTCCGTTTTAAGTTCGGTCTTGGCGGGTGGACTCGCCCTGATTTTATTATTGGCGGTTGCCAGTTATCAGACCATGCGCGTGCATGATGACATTATGGATGAAATAGCCGATATGTTGCTGCGAGCAGACTTGCGTGACCATGCAGGCAATCAGGTCGATGAGTTGAGTGAGCAATTTCATATTGCCTATCAATTGGGATTAGATGATCTGATTTTGACTACCTCTGAAGATGAACATGACATTTCTCAGCTTCACTTGTCTCAGCTTGCCGTGGTATCTGAGCATGGTTTTTCATTTCACTGGCAAGATGGACAAATTTGGCGCAGCTATGTGGCAGAGGAAGATGGCTTGCATGTGATTGTCGCGCAGCCGCTTAAATATCGCTTCAAGGAAATTGCTGCAACCAGTTTAGGTTATGCCGCTATTTTATTGCTGTTGTGGTTGCTGCAATGGGCCATTGTGCATTTTATGATTGGTCGTCAATTTAAGCGGATTCAGCAACTCTCCCAACAAATTGCAGAAAAAAATCAACATGATTTGACGCCAATTATCCCCACACAACCTGAATTGAAAGAACTGCAACCCATGCTGCAGCAATTGAATAAATTGTTGGGGCGAGTAGAGCAGTCTTTAATTACAGAACAGCGATTTACAGCAGATGCTTCGCATGAATTACGCTCTCCTTTATCTGCCATTCAATTGCGTTTGCAGGTGCTAAAACGTAAATACCAACAACAACCTGAGTTGGCACAAGATTTAGAGCAAATTCAGCGTGATGTCAGTCGTGGTACACAAGTATTGGAAAATTTGCTGTTATTGGCACGTTTAGACCCGACAGATGCGGCATCGTTAAATAAAAGTGCGGTATCTATAGCAGACTTGGTGCAGGAAGTTTTACAAAGTCTGACGCCGTTTATTCAGGAAAAAGCCATTCAGATTCAGTCAGATATTCAACCGATACAAGTGCAAGGCAATCCTGAATTGCTATTTAGCTGCCTGCGCAACTTGATTGACAACGCAGTGCGTTATGCAGCACCTCAAGGACGTATTTGGATTGAAGCGAAACCGCATGAATTGATGCAGGAAATTTGCATCGCCGACAATGGTCATGCAGTGACTGATGACGTTTTGGCACGTTTGGGCGAACGCTTTTACCGTGCTTTAGGCAGTAAAGCTCAAGGTTCTGGTTTAGGACTGTCGATTTGTAAGAAAATTATAGAGTTGCATGCAGGAAAAATTGAATTTTCACGTGCTGAACAAGGTGGTTTAAAAGTGCGTATTTTGTTGCCTAAAGCCCAGTTGTAAATATGATTGGTTTTAGGAAGCAAGTTAAAATTAGACAAGTCAGAACTTAAAAGCAGTATGCGCTGATTCATACTGCTGTTTCCACGTTTATTATTGTGTTGATTATTTTAATTATTTTGTGAGAATAAGACGATTGTTACGGGTTAAGCGTAAACGATATTCTTCGCCTGCATGCAAAATACGAATTTCGCGTCCTAGCGCAAACAAGTTATTTGAATGTAACATAGGTAGGGCATGCTGAGTGTCTGAATGACGTGAAAATAAATTAAATGGGGCGTTCATTTTGAGTTACTCCGTGGTGTGTAAGAATTTTTTAAATGATAATCATTATCATGTAAACCTGTCAACGGATTATTTTTAATTTTATAAAAGTCTACAATTTGCAGTAAAACGTACATTGCAAAAAAGGAATCGGGTTCATGTCCAAGCCAAATATTCATGTGGCAATTGCGCTGTTATTTCATCAAAACAAAGTGTTGGTGGGTTGGCGCGAAGCCAAACAACATCAGGGCAATAAACACGAATTTCCAGGTGGGAAAGTGGAAGCAGGCGAAACTCCTGTAGATGCTTGCCGCCGTGAAGTGTTTGAAGAAGTTGGTGTTGGCATACAGCATTGGCATGCTTTTGATATTATTTGCCATGAATATGATGATGTGATTGTCAATCTGCATATTTTTCAGGCTGCTGTACCCGCAGCTTTATTAAAAGATATTCAAGTGCCTTGGACATGGTTTAGCCGTCCGCAACTTTTAGAGCTGAATTTTCCACAAGCCAATCGTGCAATTGTGCAACGACTAGTGTGGCAACAGGCAATTAAAGTCAGTGAAGATTTAAAACATTTAGCAAATTTGCCTAAGCAAAAACTGCTGTATTGGCGGGTTGAACCCAATGCTGCATGCAAGGTCGAATTGTCAGAATATTGCATTGAGCAACTGGGGCAAGTGATTGTCAATTTGGAATTGTGGAAGCAATTAAATACGATTCAGCAACACGCCATTGCAGCAATTCATTTAAAACAATCGCAACTGATGCAATTACAAAAGGGCGATTTAAAAGTTGGGCAGCGTTATATTGCAGCGTGTCATGATATTGTTTCGGCACAACATGCACAGCAAATTGGTTGTGAAGCAATTTTACTCAGTCCTGTTTTAGTAACCACCACGCATCATGATGCCACACCTTTAGGATGGGAAAAATTCCAGCAGATCGCTGAATTTGTCGATATTCCTGTTTTTGCTTTGGGTGGCTTAACTCAAGATGATTTAACTACCGCAGAGCAGCATCATGCCTATGGCATTGCAGGTGTACGTTTTATTTGATTTTTTCTAGTTTGCGCAAATAAAAAAATCGCTGATGTAATCACACTCAGCGATTTTTAGTTTATTAAATTATCGTCCTTACAAATCTTTCAAAGCTTGTTGGGCTTGCGCAAGGCTTTTGGCATTATTTTGTTGCTGTGCTGCTTTTTGAATGACTAGCCATAATTGACGTTTCATAGCATCGCTTTGTGCATAGCTTAAACCACGACGTGCCAAGGCTTCTGCATTAGCGGGTTGCTTCTTTTGGTTGGCAATTAAAGCCAAATATAAATAGGTTTCAGCCGCTTGCGGGGCAAGTCGCTGCGCTTGCAAAGCTGCTGTTTCGGCCTGATTGAATTGACCTTGTTTATAAGCGGTCTGGGTTTGCTGCATCAACTTTTGAAAAGCAGGCAAACTACGACCATCCTCTAATTTTTGTTGCACGGTTTGTTGTGGCACCACCACTTGCAACGATTGACGCTTAATTTCTTCACGCTCATAAGGACGAATCACCACACCTTCTGGTGTCGTCACAGTTTTAGGTTTTTCAGGCACAGGCTGAGGAGCAGGCGGTTCAGGTAAACTCTGGCAAGCTACAATCGTTGCCATCGCACCCATAGCGAATGTGGTGAAAAAAACTTGTCTTAAACGTGATAATTTCATAAGCGTAACTGACCGATATCCTCAAGTTTAATTGATATAACTGCCACTTGAGATGACACGACCATCGGTATTGTCATCTGTTACGGGTTCAGTTTCACGGATATAATTTTCGATACTGTCACTGGTTTCAGGAGCTGTTTGCTGAGTTTCAGTATCGGGTTGGTAAACGGGTTCAACTTGATAGTGTGAAAAACCACATGCGGTTGCCTGACGCGGTACATTATTACGATTCACTGGAATATACATCGCACCTTCACAGCCTTGTGCAGATAAATGCCCAGAACTGCGGTCAATCCAATGCCATTGAATTTGTTCGGTCTGACGTAAGTTGACAGGTTTTTGACGCAATTGCTGCATCACATTACTCCAGACAGGCAAAGCACCAGACGAGCCTGTTAAGCCTGTGACTTTGTTATCATCCAAACCAAGCCATACAACGGCTAAATAATTGCCTGAATAGCCCGCAAACCATGAATCACGAGTATCATTGGTTGTACCTGATTTACCTGCCAATTTTAAATCTGTCGATAAGCTATTGTAAGCTGAACGACCTGTACCAGAACTCATCACTTGCTGTAAGCCATAATTCAAAATATAGGCGGCAGAAGGATCAATGGTTTGTTGTACGGTTAAACCATAACGATCCAGTAAACGTCCATTGGCATCGACTACGGTGCGAATCGCTTTGGTCGGATATTTAAAACCACCTGTGGCAAAGTTACCGTAAATGTCCATCACTTGCATTGGTGATAAATCTACCGCACCCAAGAAAATAGATGGATATTGCGGAATCGCATCACTTGGTACACCAAATTTAATGAGGTGATTACGGAAGGTGGATAGTCCAAACTCCTGACCCAAACGAACTGCAGACAGGTTATAAGACTGCGATAAGGCTTGTGACATAGACACAATCCCATGGTCGCTGCCACTGTAATTACGTGGTGTCCAAGATTTACCATCAATTGGGATGCTGATCTGACTGTCTTCTACAGGACTTGCCCAATTATAACGACCAGACTCAATTGCACTTAAATAAATAATCGGTTTGAGCAGTGAGCCAACTTGACGTTTGGCGTCCAAGGCACGGTTAAAACCCGTAAAATCTTGCGTAGAACCTACCGCTGCCACTAACTCGCCATTTTCAGGATGAGAAATCAGCACCGCGCCTTGTAAATCTTTTAAACGCTTTGGATTGGCTTTACTTAAACGCTCAACCGATGCTTTAAAAGCATTTTGTACGTTGGTTTGTGCAATCGGATCAAGCGTCGTGAAGATACGCAAACCCTGATTGGTCAAATCTCCTTCTTGATATTCAGTACGTAATTGACGGCGGACAATATCTAAAAAGTCAGGGAAACGGGCAGGGCCAATGGTCGGTTTTGTAATGACATTTAAGGGACGCGCAGTTTCTTTTTCATATTGTTCTTGGTTTAAATAACCCATCACCAACATATTGTTTAGCACAATGTCACGGCGCTTTTTGGCAGCTTCTGGGTTACGCCAAGGATTATATAATGATGGGCCTTGTACCAAACCCACCAAAAAGGCTTGCTGTGAAATGTTTAGCTCACGCAACGGCATACCAAAATAAAACTGTGAAGCCAGACCATAACCATTAATAGAATAGTTACCGTTTTGACCTAAATTCACTTCATTTAAATAGGCTTCTAAAATTTCATCTTTGCTGTAATGCAACTCAATCAGCATAGCCATGAGTGCTTCATTGGCCTTACGTTTTAAAGTGCGCTCAGGACTTAAATAAAAGTTTTTCACCAATTGCTGTGTAAGGGTAGAACCGCCCTGACGTTTGCCACCCGTGACGTTGCTGACAATAGCACGCGCAGTACCACGAATTGAAACGCCGTGGTGTTGATAGAAATTACGATCTTCAGTAGCAATAAGTGCTTCAATGAGCGGTTTAGGTACTTTATTCAGTTTAATCAGCACACGATCTTCATTGTGCTGCGGATAGATTCCGCCAATCAACATCGGTTCTAAACGTGCAATACCTGTATTAGAAGGTTTGGTGGCACTCACTTCACTAATTTGATTATTGGCAAAGCTGACTTTTAAAACCTGTTCAGGCTCGACACTGTCGCCAAAGTCAAAACCACGGGTATGTACAAATAAAGTATTGCCATCGCTAACATAACTGCCTGATTTGGCGTAATTATCTGTATTTTTATAGCCGAGCAGTTTTAGTTCTTGAGTAAAGTCGGTCTGGCTGACAGGTGCATTGCTATACACTTCTAATGGGCGTGCAAAAACCTTGGCTGGAATATCCCAACGCTGGCCTTCAAATTTGTCTCTGACAATATTATCCAGACGAATCAAGTAAATACTAAATGCAATAAATCCACCGATAACGATGATGCAAAATAGTAATGCAATTATGCCTATGCCACGCTCAGACTTCATAAATCGCGATAAGATCCTGATAAATTTTGCTAATCATGCGAAGCTTTTACTGAATTTGCAATAATTAATCTGTGACTGAAGGGAAAATATCGTCATAAAATTGAGCAGAAATGTAGTTTTAAAGTTTTTTTAAATCAACTAGGTTAATGCTATGATAGGCGTCGAATCGTAGCGGAGCGATATCGCAGGTGCAAATTTCACATAAGAACTTTCGGAACATTGGACTGATTGGTCGTCCAGACAAATATTCTGTCGTAGAAACACTATGTCTGATTCACGACCATATTTTAGGATTGGGTTTGCATCCCGTTTTTGATTCAGAAACTGCTCAACTTGTACCTTATAACAATACCCAAACGGTCAGCCGTGCTTTATTAGGTGAAGTGGTCGATTTGGTGATTGTAGTTGGTGGTGATGGTTCATTGCTGCATGCAGCGCGCGCTTTGGTTAAATACAATACCCCTGTAATTGGTGTGAACCGCGGGCGTTTAGGCTTTTTAACCGATATTAAACCGACAGAAGTAATCTTTAAACTCGATCAGGTTTTGCAAGGACATTTCCAGTCAGACCGTCGTTTTTTACTGGAAATGGAAGTGCGCTCTAAAGGCGAAATCATTTATGAAGCGATTGCCTTAAATGATGTGGTGCTACATTCGGGTAAGTCGGTTCACATGATTGACTTTGAACTGAATATTGATGGGCAATATGTCTATCGTCAGCACAGTGATGGTTTAATCGTTTCAACCCCAACAGGTTCAACGGCTTATGCCTTGTCAGGCGGTGGCCCAATTGTGCATCCGAGCATGGATGCAATTGCATTGGTGCCTATGCATCCTCATACCTTGTCTTCACGCCCAATTGTAGTGGGTGGACACAGTGAAATTAAAATCAATATTCGTGAAAACCGTGTGTTGCCGATGGTCAGTGCCGATGGTCAACATAGTGTTTCATTAAATGTTGGAGATAGTTTGCATATCCGCAAACATCCTTATAAATTAAATTTATTACATCCACCAGGTTATGACTTCTATATGGCTTGTCGTACTAAGTTAGGGTGGAATCAAGATTTTGAATCAATGCAACAGCAGGATGAATGATGAATATTGAACAAATGCTTGCCGTACTCGATCCTGAAATTGTTGGACGTTTAAAAACGGCAATTGAAATTGGCAAGTGGCCAAACGGTGTTGCGCTGACCCAAGAGCAACGTCAAATTTGTATGCAAGCAGTATATGCGTGGGAAATGAAAAACCTGCCTGAAACTGAGCGTAGTGGTTATATTGACCGTGGCACTAAAGAAGAAGGCGAGCAGTGTGATGATGATCATCACAATCATGAAGAATTTAAACCAATTCGTTTTGTTTAAACGATGCAAAACTGCTTTCAGAAAAAATGAAAGATGAAAAAGACACCTGAGATGGGTGTCTTTTTTGTATCTTCAATAAAGTTTTAGTTGTGACGATTTTGCCAAAGCTGCTGTGCGTTTCGCATTGCTGCTGCATAATCATCACAAACGCCCATGGTATATAACGCGATACCCATGGTTTCGGTAATGGCAACTTCACCATATTCATGGACTTGCTGACCTAGCCAGACGGCTTTAAATACTGCCAAATCCAATTCTTCTTCTACAGGGCTACGGTTATCGGTCAGTTTAGGCAGTTCGTGTTCATATAAAGCGCCATTTTTGATGCCACAAATTAATGTCTTGGCATCAGGGTTGCGCTCAAATTCACCGCCTTCGCCTTTAATTACTGCACTGTTTTGATAACCCAACTGAAATGCGGCTTGTTGATGCGAGCTGCGATAAGCGGGGTGGAAGATCGCCTGCATGGTGGCTTTGGCATTAAATGGATTGATTAAACGGGCAAGGGTATGAATAGGAGAACGTAAACCCATCACATTGCGTAAATTAATCAACTCACTCAAAATCGGTGAAATAACATCTAAAGGTAAATAAGCAAAATTACGCTGCGCTAATTGTTGCTCAACGTCTAGGTCATTTTGGCAAATTGGATAATCTAAATATTGCAGTGCTTGTTCGGTATATAAACGGTTGATGGTATGCCCAGAAGCACCATGCATCACCACTTTATAGCCATGTTTTGCTAAAGTCAGCGCTGCCAATAAAAACCACGGATAATGTCTGCGTTTACCTGCATAAGATGACCAGTCTAAATCGACCTGAAGCGGTTTAAATTGCAGTTGATCACGGGTAGCTTGTACAAAACCTGCCAACTCCTCTACAGATTCTTCCTTCACACGCAGCAACATTAAAAAAGCACCCAATTGCACATCCAACACTTCATTGCGCAAAATCATAGAAAAAGCTTGATAGGCCTCGTCATAGGTCAGTGAACGTGCGCCTGTTTTGCCTTTACCAATAATTCGAATAAATTGTGCGAATGGATGTTCTGCATCTTTATAAATATTTCTTTTATTGGGGTTTGTATTTGGCATAAGCGAGTTCACACACATCTTTAGTTAGTATACTAGTGTATAAACTTCGGCAACAGTTTGCAGCACTATTCACAGCTTCAGCTTGTACGAGCTGCCACAAGTTTCATTGCATATCTGAAATGACGACTAAAGTTTGACTGTAAAGTAAGACAATCTGTAGGGATAACACATGACAGCCTGTATAAAAATGCATAGCATGGATACTATTGAAAACAACAATTGAAAAATAAAGGATTGGATATGCTGGCTTATGATGCTGATTTAGAATTATTTAGAGATAACTTTCGACGTTTTATGCAGGAGCATATTGCACCGCATTATGCTGCGTGGGAACGTGAGGGCATCATGCCGCGCAGCGTGTGGAATCTGTTAGGTGAAAATGGCTTTTTATGTATTGATGTGCCTGAAGAATATGGCGGCTATGGTGTTCCAACGCATTATTCCCTAATGTTGGTCGAAGAATCGGCACGTGCAGGTTATAGCGCACTTTCTACAGGTATTTCCTGTCACTCTGAAATCGCTGCGCCGTACATTTTGCATATTGGTACAGAAGAACAAAAACAATACTGGCTGCCTAAAATGGTGTCGGGTGAAGTGGTTGGTGCAATTGGCATGACCGAGCCAGGTGCGGGTTCAGACTTACAAGCCATGCGTACCAACGCCATTTTGCAAGATGATCATTATGTACTGAATGGTTCTAAAACCTTTATTTCTAACGGTCAGCATGCAGACTTAGTGGTTTTGGCAGTAAAAACAGATCCGCAAGCACGTGCCAAAGGCGTGTCGCTCATGTTGGTCGATACTCATTTAGAAGGCTTTAAAAAAGGCACCAATTTGGAAAAAATTGGTTTGCATTCACAAGACACGTCAGAGCTATTCTTTGACAATGTCAAAGTGCCGAAAAATCAATTGTTAGGACAGGCAGGGCATGGTTTTGCCTATTTAATGCAAGAATTGCCACGTGAACGTACTGCGATTGCAGCTACTGCATTGGGTGCTATTCGAGGTTCAATTGATGTGACCACACAATATGTGCAAGAGCGTCAGGCGTTTGGACAAGCCATTGGTCAGTTCCAGAATACCCGTTTTGTTTTGGCACAGGCTAAAATTGATGAATTGGCAACTGCTGCTTTTTATAATCAAAACGTCGAATTGTATATGCAGGGCAAACTGGACGTCGAAACTGCAGCCGCTTTAAAAAGCTTTGCGACAGATATGCAAATGAAAATTGCCGATCAATTGCTGCAACTGTTTGGCGGTTATGGCTATATGACGGAATACCCGATTTCTCGTTTCTTTGTCGATGCGCGAATCCAGCGAATTTACGGTGGAACCAATGAAATTATGAAAGAAATTGTCGCGCGTGGTTTATTGGGGCGTTAAAACAATGCCTAAAAGTCCAATTGAATAAAGATCAAGGATCATCTCCAGAGTCAGCCCAGTGCTGGCTCTTTTTTTATGAATTTGATCAGACTTAAAAGCAATGAGCTGATTGATAATTACACTTAAAAATAAAATTACACCGCTTAGAATTAGAGATGCAAAAAAGAAAAGCATAGTTGCCCAGTTTTAAGCGGTACGTTGTGCAAAGTTGCGGCTTAAATGTATAGATTGGTGATGCTTTGATCAACTGTATGTTTTTAAATCTGAAACACTGAAAGTTGTATTGCGCAACATTTGAAAGCTAACTATTGTTATACTATTTGCAAAATGTTTATGAAGGGCGACATAACAATGATCCAAGACGATCAGAACACAACGACTTCTCTTGATCTCGCTAAAATCCGTGAAGATATTGACTCTGTAGATCAACAGATTCAGCAGCTGATTAACCGTCGAGCACGACTTGCTGAAGCGGTGGCGAAAGCAAAATTTGCAGCAGAAGAGAGCCCGTTGTTTTACCGTCCTGAACGTGAAGCGCAAGTTTTACGTAATGTTATGGAACGCAACGAAGGGCCGTTGTCTGATGTGACCATGGCACGTTTATTCCGTGAAATTATGTCGGCATGTTTGGCACTTGAAGCGCCACAAAGTATTGCGTTTTTAGGGCCAATTGGTACTTATACGCATTCCGCAGTACTTAAACATTTTGGTCAAGATGCGATTGTGCGTCCTTTGCCTACTATTGATGAAGTTTTCCGTGAAGTGGAAGCAGGCAGTGCACACTATGGTTTAGTACCTGTCGAAAACTCATCTGAAGGTGTGGTGAACCATACTTTAGATTGCTTTAAATCATCGCCATTAAATGTGATTGGTGAAGTAGAATTGCGTATTCATCACCAATTCCTTGTGTCAGAAAACACTCGTAAAGACAGCATTAAACAAATTTATGCGCATCAGCAAACTTTGGCACAATGCCGTAAATGGTTAGATGTACATTATCCGGGTGTAGAACGTGTGGCACTCAGCTCCAATGCAGAAGCAGCGCGCCGTATTCGTAATGAATGGCATTCTGCTGCAATTGCTTCTGAAATTGCGGCCAATATTTACGAACTCGAAATTTTACATAGCAATATTGAAGATAACCCAGAAAATACCACACGTTTCTTGGTGATTGGTCGTGAGAAAGTTCCACCAAGTGGCAATGATAAAACTTCATTGTTGGTGTCTGCACATGACCGCGCAGGGGCATTGCTTGAGATTCTTGCACCATTTGCGAAGCACAATATTAGCTTGACCAGTATTGAAACACGTCCTGCCTTGCCTGAAAAATGGGCCTATGTATTCTTCATTGACCTAGAAGGGCATGTCGAGCAAGACAATGTCCGTGCAGCGATTGAAGAAATCCGTCCATTGGTGAAAGAAATTCGTGTCTTGGGTTCTTATCCTGCTGCCGTGTTGTAATCGTATTTAATTCAGTGATGTGCATGTTTGTCATGCGCGCCACATTCACCACCTAGTCAACTGGAAGTGTAAAATGTCGTTTGTCCCAGCCAATGAAGGCATCTCGAAGTTAAAGCCTTATCAACCAGGTAAACCAATCAGTGAACTTGAGCGTGAGTTGGGGATTACAGATATCGTCAAACTTGCTTCAAATGAAAACCCATTGGGCTGTTCAGACAAAGTCAAAGAAGCCGTTGCAGCAGAAATTGCTGAAATTGGTCGCTATCCAGATGGTGGTGGTTTTATTTTAAAAGACCAAATTCAAAAACAATTTGGCTTTGCGCATGACCGTATTACTTTGGGTAATGGTTCAAACGATTTGCTAGAAATGTTTGCTCGCGCATTCGTTTCAGATCAAGATTCAGTGTTGTATAGCCAACATGCCTTTGCAGTATATGCTTTGGTAACGCAAGCGATTAATGCTCAAGCGATTGAAGTGCCTGCCAAAGGCTTCTCACATGACTTGGATGCTATGGCAGCAGCAATTCAAGACAACACCAAGTTAATTTTTATTGCTAACCCAAATAACCCAACAGGCACATGGTTTGAAGAGGCTGAATTTGAAGCCTTTATGCAAAAAGTTCCTGCACGGGTGATTGTGGTATTAGATGAAGCCTATGTGGAATATTTCCCAGAAAACTTCAACAGCCTTAAATTCCTTGAGCAATATCCAAACTTAATCGTGAGCCGTACTTTATCTAAGTGCTATGGTTTGGCGGCGCTGCGCGTTGGTTTTGCTTTAGCTTCTGCAGAAGTGACCGATTATTTAAACCGTATTCGTCAACCATTTAACGTCAATCACTTGGCAATGGTGGCTGCGGTTGCGGCATTAAAAGACGAAGATTTTATCGAAAAATCACGTATTGCCAACAAAGCAGGCATGGCGCAATTGGAAGCAGGCTTTAAAGCATTGGGTCTGAATTATGTGCCTTCACGTGCTAACTTTATTTTGGTAGATGTAGAAGCCGATCCGGGTCAAACTTTTAATGCCTTATTGAAAGAAGGTGTAATTGTACGTCCTGTGGGTATTACGACCCATTTACGTGTTTCAATTGGCACAGAAGCAGAAAATGCCAAGTTCCTGCGTGCATTAGCCAAAGTATTGGGCAAGGAAGCGAAGGCATAAAACATGGCGCAACCATTGTTTGAAAAAGTTGCATTTATCGGACTCGGGCTAATAGGCTCGAGTTTGGCACGTGTAATGCTGGCAGAAAACTTAAGTCGGCATATTGTGGCATCGACCCGTTCTGAAAAAACGCTGCAAGATGCTTTGGAATTAGGATTAATTGAACAAGGCTTTAACAATCCTGTAGATGCGGTACAAGGCGCAGATTTAGTGGTGTTGGCGCTACCTGTGCAAGCCACAGAAAAAGTCTTGCGATTAATTCAGCCACATTTGGCAGATAATGTAATTCTGACCGATGTAGGCAGCACCAAAGGCAGTGTCGTGGCTGCAGCCAAAGCGGTTTTTGGAGAACATTTACCTGTAGGTTTTGTACCCGGGCATCCAATTGCTGGGGCAGAGCATACAGGCGTGCATGCAGGCAAGGTTGATTTATTTGCCAATCACAAAGTCATTTTGACACCATTGCCAAGCAGTGCGCCGTGGGCAGTCAATAAACTGATTCAAATGTGGGAAAGCGCCAAAGCCGAAGTAATTTGCATGGATGTGGAAAAACATGATGAGGTATTGGCGTATACCAGTCATCTTCCACATTTAATGGCCTTTAATTTGGTCGAACAATTGGCAAATCGGGAAGATAATTTAGACATTTTCCGCTATGCTGCAGGTGGCTTTCGTGACTTCTCACGTATTGCTGCCAGCGATCCACAAATGTGGCATGACATTTTCTTGGCCAATAAAACTGCATTGTTAAAAGCGGTGGATGGCTTTGAAAGTCAACTCGCGATTATTCGCCAACTGATTGAACAAGAAGACTCGCATGCTTTAATGGGCTTGCTTGGACATGCACAAGCGGCACGACAGCATTTTAATCATATGCTCGCCAAGAAACCTTTTATGGAGAACAATAACGTGACACAACAATTTACGATTTTGCCGGGTGCTAAGACTTTCCAAGGTAAATTTACCGTACCGGGTGACAAATCTGTGTCACATCGTTCCATTATGTTTGGTGCAATTGCCGAAGGCACTACGCATGTGACAGGTTTCCTTGAAGGTGAAGATGCATTGGCGACTTTGCAAGCATTTCGTGATATGGGTGTGAGCATTGAAGGCCCTAAAAATGGTGAAGTCACCATTCATGGCGTAGGCATGCAAGGTTTAAAAGCACCTGCAAGCGCAATTTATATGGGCAACTCAGGCACATCTATGCGTTTGTTGGCAGGCATGTTATCTGCACAGCAGTTTGATTCTGTTATGACAGGTGATGCGTCATTGACCAAGCGTCCAATGGAACGTATTGCTAAACCATTGCGTGAAATGGGTGCACAAATTCAAACGACGGGTGAACGTGGCACACCGCCAGTATCGATTACAGGTGCGCAAGCGCTGAAAGGTATTCAATATGATTTGCCAATGGCATCTGCACAGGTGAAATCAGGTATTTTATTGGCAGGGCTTTGGGCAGAAGGTGAAACTTCAGTGACTGAGCCTGAACCAACGCGTGACCATACCGAACGTATGTTACGTGCATTTGGTTATGAAGTGAAAACTGAAGGTAACCGTATTTCATTGCAAGGCGGCGGTAAATTGGTGGGTACAGATATTCAAGTACCTTCTGATATTTCATCTGCGGCATTCTTCATGGTGGGTGCAGCCATTACAGAAAATTCAGATGTAACCTTAGAAGCGGTGGGCATTAACCCAACCCGTACAGGTGTGATTGAAATTCTGAAACAAATGGGTGCAGACCTGAGCGTGGAAAATGAACGTATTGCAGGCGGTGAACCAATTGCAGATATTCGTATTCGTGGTTCACGTACTTTAAAAGGGATTCATGTTCCTGAAGATCAAGTGCCATTGGCGATTGATGAATTTCCTGCATTGTTCATTGCTGCAGCTTGTGCTGAAGGTCAAACTGTACTGACAGGTGCTGCAGAATTGCGCGTAAAAGAATCAGACCGTATTCAAGTGATGGCAGATGGTTTAAAAACCATGGGCATTGACTGCACACCAACTGACGATGGCATCATCATTCAGGGTAAAGGCAAAGCAGGCGACTGGTCAGCGATATTTACAGGCGGCGAGATTGAATCACATCATGACCATCGTATCGCCATGAGTTTCTCTATGGCAGGCTTGCGTACTTCTGGTGAAATTAAAATTGTAGGTACAGAAACAGTAGCAACAAGTTTCCCTACCTTTACTGAGCTTGCAGGTGTGGCAGGTCTGAATATTCAAGTGACAGAATAAGCCAAAACGATAGGGGCTGCGATGAAGAGTCGCAAAGCCTAGACTTTATGCTGAAACAGCCAAGCTTTTGCTTGGCTGTTTGCGTTTTATTGCTTATGCTAAACCCATACAAGAAAAAAGCCTTTGGGTTCGAGCATGCGCAAATTAAAATTTATGGCGAATTGTGAAAATAAACAAGAGTTACAAGATTGCACTCTGGCACAGAATTATGTGGCGAATTTACTTTCACAAAACTTATCTCATTATGGCTTTCAAACGTTGCCGCAGAGTGGTGCACAAGTCGCTGTAAGTGTAGATCAACATGCGCTGCCTTTGGCAGTAAACTGTCAAAGCCGTGGTGAAGATGGACATCTTGTTTGTGAAATTACTTCATACCCCAATGAAGAACAAGACTGGCTAGAACGAATTACCGAGCAAAGTTTATTAAATCAATTGGCGCAAGCGGTAGAAAATACTCTGAAAGAAGACCAATCTTTTAGTGAGTTTGAATGGAAAGGTTAAACCAAGCTGCAAAGACGTTGGATGTTTAAAATTTATACTTGATTTTTAAATCAAAATCATTCGTTTTTTAATTGATGTGTCATCTAAATGACACATCACAACCGTATATTAAGCAGCAAGAACAATACAACAAAATAGTTTTTATTTAACCCGCTTAATTTGGGAGAGTTAAGTGGGTTTTTTATTGCCTAGAGAAAAGTTGTAAGTACTGAAAAAAACCTCAACTGATTAGAGAGAACCAATGTTTTTAAAAGCATGCACTAAAATAAAAGCACCTCATCCTCCACGTTGGATTGATCTAATCGATCATCGTAAGGAAACACGTACTGAACGTGTTTTCCCATAAGGGTAAACAAAAACGCGCATTGGAGTTTGTTGAAAGCTGCTGCTATAGTGAGCGCAGTATTTTTTATTTAGGTGGTTTATGCTCGCTTTAATTTCTCCAGCCAAGACTTTAGATTATGAAACTGCATTACCAAGCGATGAATATACTCAACCTAGATTACTTCAACATTCACAAGAGTTAATTGATGTAGCACGTAAACTTTCTGCTACAGAAATTGCCAGTTTAATGAGTGTCAGTGAAAAAATTGCCACTTTGAATGTCGAACGTTTTCGTGACTGGCAAGCAGAGTTTGATCTTGCCAATGCACGTCAGGCCATGTTTGCCTTTAAAGGTGATGTGTACACAGGCTTAGATGCTTATAGTTTATCTGCTGCAGAGATTGAGTTTGCTCAACAACACTTGCGCATGCTTTCTGGCTTATATGGCTTATTGCGTCCATTGGATTTAATGATGCCGTATCGTTTGGAAATGGGCACTAAATTGCAAAATGCGCGTGGCGAAAATTTATATCGTTTCTGGGGCGATATCATCACCAATTTAATTAACCAAGATTTAAAACATAACCAGTCGGCATTATTAGTTAATCTAGCTTCCGATGAATATTATAAGTCGGTGCAGGAAGCAAAAATTCAGGCTGAAATTATTAAACCTGTATTTTTAGATCAGAAAAATGGTAAATATAAAGTCATCAGTTTTTATGCCAAAAAAGCCCGTGGTTTGATGGCACGTTTTATCATCGAGAATAAATTAGAACGCGCAGAAGACTTAAAAGCATTCAATAGTGAAGGTTATTATTTCGATGCAGACAGTTCTTTAAAAGGCGAATTGGTCTTTAAACGTGACGAGCAAGCCGCCTAACTGTCGGTTTAATCGTTGAATCTCCCATCATGCTAACCTATGGCAGATGGGGGCGAGACTGACCAATCTCCTGTTTGTACTCTTAAAGCTGTTTAAAGGCTTCTATGGCACGTAATCGGCTAAGTTTTAAATCTACAATTGGATGAGGATAATCCAGTTTTAGGTTTGGATTTTTCACATACGGTTCATGAATGTTTTTGGCATCTAAATGTGCCAGTTCAGGTAGCCATGTGCGAATATAATCACCATTGGGGTCAAACTTTTGTGATTGGCTCACAGGGTTGAAAATCCTAAAATAGGGCACTGCATCTGTACCAGTCGAGGCACACCATTGCCAGCCACCGTTATTGGCAGCCAAATCACCATCAATTAAATGTTGCATAAACCACTGTTCGCCCAAGCGCCAGTCAATTAACAGGTTTTTGCACAGAAACATTGCGCAAATCATTCTGACTCGATTATGCATCCAGCCCGTTTGCAAAAGTTGTTGCATGCCTGCATCCACAATGGGGATGCCTGTTTTTCCTTGTTGCCATGCTGCTAAACCTGCAGGATCATTTCGCCACGCCACCTGTGCGGTCTGATCTTTAAAAGGGCGGTGCTTTGAAACTTTGGGATAATCAAACAAAATATGTTGATAAAACTCACGCCACAGTAATTCATCTAACCAAGTTTGTTGCCCTGTATTTTCAAGATGAAAATGTCCTTGTGAATGCGCAAAAACCGCAGCCAGACATTGCCGAATGGAGAGAATGCCACAGTTTAAATACGCAGATAATTGGCTGGTACCAGACAACGCAGGAAAATCACGCTGTTGCTGATAATCTTGCATTTGTTCACGCGTAAAATCATCCAACAATTGCTGTGCATGTTGTTCCGTGACTGCCCATAAATTTTGTTGTGCCGTTGGAAGTGGGTCGAAACCTAAGTGTTCTAAACTTGGTACAGTAGAGAGATATTGTTCAGGAAGTTGAATCGACGTTTGAGCTTGTGGCGGAGGAAAGCAACGCGGAATACTGACACTCAACTGTTGATAGGCATACTTTTTAAATGCACTGAATACCTGATAAGGTTTCATGCTCTGATTGCGCACCGTACCCACAGGAAAAAGCGTACGGTCATGGTACAAAATCAAGTCCTGACCGTGTTGGTTTAAGGTTTGTTGAACTTCAAGATCACGTTTTAGTTCATTCACTCCTAATTCAATATTGGCATAAATATTTTGAATCGGATGTGAGTCTTTTAATGTTTGGCATAGTTGGAGCAGCATTTGTGCAATGTCAGTCCAAGATGGTGTAATTTGAACAATCAGTGGGATATTGAGTTGTGCGAGTTCGTCTTTTAGTGCATTTAATTGACGCAAGTAAAAGTCAATTTTAATGGGCGCATCGTGATGTAAACGATATTGCTGAGGCGAAAGAATCACCACGCCAATACAAGCTCCTGCTTGGCTAGCATGCCAAAGTGCGGTGTGATCTGAAATTCTTAAATCTTGTCGGAACCAAACTAAATTATAGTTTTGCATGGGAAGAATGCTTGATGTGAGCGCTAGAAAGGTGACTTCATTATAAGCATGACTGGGTAAAATTGTCTTAAATGCGAAGGGTTTAATTGTCCAATAAAACGACAATGTGCTGTGTTGATTTTTCCTGTAATGATCTTTCCGCAATAGTCTGCCTGAAAGGATCTTTCAGTCATGTGCTTATCCTGAATTTTAGAATGACAAACAAAAAAGGCAAAGTAAAAATACTTTGCCTTTTGCTTCGGTCAATACTGATCTTAGTGGTGATGACCACCCGCACCGTGTACGTGACCGTGATCTAATTCTTCTTGAGAAGCTTCACGGATTTCAATGATTTCAACTTCAAACGTTAAATCTTGACCAGCAAGTGGGAAGTTTGCATCAACAATTACGTTGTCGCCTTCAACTGCTTTTACAGTTACGATTTGAACGCCATCATCAGTTTGCGCTTGGAATTGCATGCCTGCTTGGATGTTGTCTACACCTTGGAACATTTGTGCAGGAACTTCTTGTACTAAGTCTGGGTTGTATTCGCCATAACCTTCAGCTGCAGGTACGTTTACAGTAAATTTTTCACCTACTGTTTTACCTTCTAACGCTTTTTCTAAACCAGGGATGATATTACCTGCACCATGCAAATAGGCAAGTGGTTCACCTTGAGATTTGTCGAGAGTTTCACCCTCTGCGTTAGTCAATGTGTAGTGGAAAGAAACCACGAGGTCATTTGCAATAGCAGTCATGTTATTGATCCATTCAATTTTTTAAGGGTACATCATAAAGTGAAACGTGGAATTTGTTATAGACATTTCTGCAAATTCTTCACTTTTCCGAGTTTTTTATGACATTTTTTAGTTAATCGGGGCAATTTTTATAATTTCAATGCAAATTTGTGCGTCATACCTATAAATTTGCAGATTTTATTGCAGGCTCATTTTAAGCCCTTTGTATGATGTGTAGATGACAATAAAAAAGATGGGACATTGCCCATCTTGGTGATATTTAATTCTTGAGGATCATCGGCTTCTAACCGAGTGAAGTTTTCTCATCTTCTACAGGTTGATGGCTAAAGAAATTAAACAAACTGCCAAACCACATCATGATTCTTTCAAAAATATTGGCTTCAACAATGTTGACCTGTTCTTCAATTGCAAAGCTGTTAATCAATTGATTATTTTGATAAACGTGTACGGTTGCCAGTTTCATAACCTGTGCCAATGGCGCAGTCAGTAACTTTTCAGACAATTCAATATTGACATGCGTTTGTGTACGCTGTGCAGGTTCAAGTGTTTCTAATTCGCCCTGTGCATTCACAAGTTGTAGACGTTGAGTACTTTGATCAAACTGCGACAAGTTAATTGCATATGGCTGTTCATACAATGATGTCGTCACAAACTTTGGCTGACTGCTTTCAATCTTAAACATGCGTAAGGTCGATTTCACCACAGGCAATTCTGCAATCATTTGTTTGGGTTTAATCGCGACTTCATTACGGGTATAGCTATAAGCTAAATTTAATAATTGATGTGCCACTTCAGCACGTTTTTGCGCACTCTTGGTTCCCATCACCACCACCACTAAACGACGCTCAGGTGCAGCACTATCCAATGTTGGGCGGTTTGCAGTTAAGGCAAGGTTGTAGCCTGCAGCTTTGGTGAAGCCTGTTTTTAACCCATCTACACTTGGGTCTTGTTTTAATAATATATTGGTCGCACGGTGAAAGTGCTGATTGTAGGTAAAACTAGTTTGTTTTGAATAAGCCAAATAATCGGGTGTCTCAATCACTATCGCTTGTGCTAAACGTGCCATATCTGCCGCAGAAGAATAATGATTAGGCATAGTCACACCAGATGGATTCTGAAAATGTGTATCTTGCATGCCCAAAGCTTGCGCTTCCTGATTCATTCGGGCAATAAACTGCGGCACACCACCTGCAACACGTTCACCTAAAGTGAGTGCAGCATCGTTAGCAGACATAATAATTAAGCCTGCCAATAATTGATCTACCGAAATCTGCTCACCTGCTTTTAGATACATTTGTGATTCATCCCACATCACTTGTTCTACCACAGGTGTTGCGGTCAAAATTTCATGTCGGTCTAATTTACCTGCCTGAATATCTTTCAGCACAATATAGGCCACCATCATTTTAGTGAGTGAAGCAGGTGCACGTTGTACGTGACTATTGTGTTCTGCAATCACTTGCCCAGATTGTGGGTCTAAAATTGCCCATGCTTCGGCTTCGACACTTTCAGCTTGAATATTCAATAATGCGGCATGCGTGATTGCGCTGCAGAGCCAGCAGAGCGCCGCAATCAGATAGATAACACGTTTCAAAGAAGTTCCTTATTTACACCAATCCATTGGTGTCACAATGGTTTTAAGCAGCAAAAACAATAACAATTGACTAGGGAATGCTATGCCTTTTTTGCTCAGATGGCTACCCATAAATGCAGACAAATCTCATCTTGACGCATCAATTGCTAAAAAAATGTTAAGCTTGTTGCCAAGTTCTTATTTATACATTTTGTATTGCCCATTATGTTGCATTATCAAATCGAATTTGACGATTATCGTCAGCATCTTATTCATGTCACCGTGCGTTTTTTGGCTAATCCTACTCAGGTTTTATCTCTACCCACTTGGATTCCAGGCAGCTATTTAATTCGTGAATTTTCCAAACATCTTGAGTCGGTACGTGCTTATGATGAAGCGGGGCGTATCCTTAAAATTCAGAAATTTGAAAAGAATAAATGGCGCTTATTTAATATCGATCATGAATTGATTACGGTGGAATATGATGTCTACGCTTATGATTTGTCAGTGCGTGGCGCTTATGTCGATCAAACCCGTTTATACGTCAATCCTGCCTGTGCCTGTTTGGGCTTAGATGGGCAAGAAGATAAAGCTATTGAAGTTGAATTATTTTTACCAGACGAGCTGAAGCATTTTCAGCTTGCGACAGGTTTGGCAGCAAAAAGTTTGGTGAAAGGGCGTTATACCTTAAAAGCCAAAAACTATGCCGAACTGATTGATGCACCGTTTGAATTGGCAGAACAAACCCGTTTTAGTTTTACCGCAGCAGATATTCCACACGAATTTGTGGTTTCGGGCAAACATGCAATGAACGCTGCGCGTATGCAGCAAGATATTGAAAAAATTTGTGCTACACAAATTACCATGTTTGGTTCTGCGCCATTTGAAAACTATACCTTTATGACCATGGCAACAGGCAATAGCTATGGCGGTTTAGAGCATCCAAACAGTACCAGTTTAATTACACCTCGTGATGATTTGCCGAAAGCTAACGAACCTGAACAACCTTCTAAAGATTATCAGCGCTTTTTAGGTCTGTGCAGCCATGAGTATTTTCATAGTTGGTTGGTGAAATTCATTCGTCCTGAAAGCTTTGTGAATTATGATCTGAATCAGGAAGGTTATACATCGCTGTTATGGATTTTTGAAGGCTTTACGTCTTATTACGATGATTTGTTATTGCTGCGTAGTGGTGTAATTGATCTGGCGGCTTATTTGGAGTTGCTCAAAGCACAAATTGATCGTTATTTGCAAAATCCGGGTCGTGCGATTCAAACGGTAGCAGAATCTAGTTTTGATGCTTGGGTCAAGTTCTATCGTCAAGATGAAAACTCGAACAATGCAGGAACCAGCTACTATAACAAAGGCTGTTTGGTGGCTTTATGTTTAGATTTGGGCTTGCGTTTGCGTGGTTCAAGCTTAGATGCCTTAATGCAGAAATTGTACGCTAATGCGCAACAGGGCATTCAAGTGCATGAGCGCACTATCTTTGAATTATGTAAAGAATTGACAGGAGATGATTGGTCGGAGCAAATCCATCATTTAATTAACACGACTGATGAATTGCCGCTCGATCAGTTATTGCCTGAATTTGGCGTTGATTATCAGCTAAAACAGGATAAGTCTTTGCCGTTTGGTTTAAAATTGGCAGATAAACCTGAAGGGGTGTTGGTACAAGCTGCCCATCGTGAAGGTGCTGCGGCAAAAGCAGGACTTTCTGCGCTTGATGTGATTGTTGCGATTGATGGCTTAAAGGCATCTGTAAAATCACTTGAGCAATATGCCAAACAGGATGCAGCTTATACTGTTCATGCATTCCGCCGTGATGAGTTGATGACTTTTGAACTGAATGCTGCGCAGATTGAATTGCCAGAAGTGGCATTAAGCGTTACAGATCAGGCAAAAGTAGAACAGTGGTTAAAAGGTTGATCATAAAAAATGTAAACCGATGCTTTTGCATCGGTTTACTTTTAATAAAAATATTAAGAAAGTAACTAAGTGTAATGCTTAAGAGGGACCAAGGCTTAAGTTATGAGAAATGAGGTGGAATATCAGTTAAAAGAGCTGATATTAGATGATGACTTCAATAGTTTGCAGAATTTAGTAAATGAAGAAGTCAATCTTATGGAAATTTTAAGAGTTTCACACAGAGAATTACAGCATTCAAATTTTTTAGCATGGCTGTTTGATCCTGCAGAAACTCATAAATTAGGAGATTTTGTATTAAAAGATTTTATAAAATTATATTTTAAAGAAAATGAATTTCAAAATTTAGGTAATAAGTCAGGTTTATCTGTTTTTGATTTTGTTCACTTAGATTTTGATGACCTCGTAATTCATAGGGAAATGCAAAATATAGATTTATTGTTTTTATCTAAAAAGAATGAATTTTGTATGATGATTGAAAATAAAATATACTCTGGAGAAGGAAAAGGTCAGCTTAGAAAATATAGAAATATTATTGAAACAAGTTATCCTGATTATAAACATAAGATTTATATTTATTTGTCTTTGGAAGATCAAAATATTAATGATCAGGATTCAAAACATTATGTTCAGTTAAATTATGGTCATATTAGTAAGCTGATTGAACAAAAAATCCTAAAACAATCAGCTAATTTGGCTGAAAAAACCAAATTTGTTCTTGAGCAATATTTACAGACGTTAAAATCTATGTTGAATGAAAATAAAGAAATTGAAGATATCGCAAAAAAACTCTATAAGAGATATAAGTCTGCTTTCGATTTAGTTTTTAAATATAGTACGCCAAATGATACAAGTGAAATTGGTAATATTTTACGTGAACTTATCGAGCAAGAGAAGTTATTGTTACCTTATAACAGTAATAAAACTTATGTCCGCTTTCAACCAATATTTTTGCATAAAAATATTGAGAAATTAAAGGATAAAGGTCTGTTTCCAAAGGATGGAAATTTAGAAAATAATACTATTTATTTGTATGAGTTCAATATAAGAAATCATGTTGTTAATTTTGATTTAAAAATTGGAGCAGGTGAACAAGAAGTTCGTGAAAGGCTTTTTGAAATATACCGCAAACACAAAAGTTTTTTTAATCGTGTTGACAAGAATTTACAGCCTAAATGGCATCAGTCATTTCAGAAATTAATTTTGTCTGAAAATGATATTGGTGATTTTATAGAAAGTGGGGATACAGAAAAATTAAGAAAAATTCTGACTGAAAAGTTTCGTGAACTTATAGAGCAGGATTTACCAAAGTATATTCAAATACTAGAGTCTGAACTCCTTTAAAATAATGGAATAAGCCCACTATAATGAGTGAGCTTATTCCTTTTTATTTAACGCGCCCGACGTCCACGGCTTTTGGTATTAGGACGTGTGGTACCATTGGTCTTACGACGTGGCTTTTCACTTTCTTCCATTTGCCAAATACGTGGCGTACCTGATTTTTTCTTAGGCGTACCATCTTTATTTTTCTTTTGATGGGTTGGCTTGCCACCCGTACCACCTGGTTTTTTCACATATGAACGTGAGCGATACGGTTCAGCGGCAGGCACATCTTTAAAATCAGGATATAACAACGGTTCAATTTCTTTGGTTTCACCAGGCTGTAAACCCAACTGCACCAAATCAATTGAACCAATTTTGGTGCGGATTAAACGCAAAGTTGGAAAACCAACCGCAGCCGTCATACGACGCACTTGGCGGTTGCGACCTTCACAAATTGAAATTTCAATCCACGAAGTAGGTACTGAAGCACGGAAACGTACAGGAGGATCACGCTCCCACAACCATTCAGGCTCATCAACTTTATACGCTTGCGCAGGCAAAGTTATTCCATCTTTCAGTTCTACGCCTTTACGCAATTGTGCTAAGGCATCTTCAGTGACATCACCATCGACTTGAACCAAATAGGTTTTGTATTTTTTATTGGCTGGATTGGTAATAAACTGATTCAAGCCGCCATGATCAGTCAAGAACACCAAGCCTTCCGAATCCATATCTAAACGACCAGCTAAACGTAAGTCAGGGTCGTCTACAAAAGCCGACATGGTGAGATGTTTTTCATCTTCACGGAATTGAGAGAGAACGTCATATGGTTTATTTAAGATGACGATTTTCATAAGAAATGCTTCTTTAAATTCAATAAATTGGGAAAATTGAGAGTATTTAAAAGGAAAAACGGGCGATTTCCAATTAAATCGCAAATACAGTGCGTTTGAGATGGCTCTATTATGCGATAAGAATGGGGGAAAGTATTGCTTATTGATAAATATTTTTTTGGTGTGCTTGCCAAAATGAGCAGCAGTATCACAACGATTAAAAACTAGAAAGCTAAGCGCTATAAAAGCCCAATGTTGGGCTAAAGAAGACAGCTTTTACAAACTTGGCATCACAGCCAATAACATACTTCCCTGATACTACTGCTCGCTTTATGCCGAATTAGTCCAAAATCAACCCGCTTGGCAGATTGAAAGTACAGAAATTGGCTAGGCACTTATAGTGAAAAGAACTTAAGATGAAATAAGTGTATATATTTTTAGGATCATGAGTTCATTAATGAAAATTTACCAAGTCGATGCTTTTAGCCATGAATTATTTAAAGGCAATCCTGCTGCCGTACTTGTTAGTAAAACATGGTTAGCCGATGATTTAATGCAAAATATCGCATTGGAAAATAATCTGTCTGAAACCGCTTTTGTCAAAATGATAGATGCGGAAAACTTTGAAATTCGCTGGTTTACACCCACAACAGAAGTCGATTTTTGTGGACATGCGACACTTGCCAGCGGCTTTGTTTTATTTAAGGATTATACCGAGACAAAGACAATTCAATTTCATGTGAAAAAATTGGGGATTTTTACAGTTCAACAACAGCAAGACGGCAAAATTTGCATGAATTTCCCAATTCGTGCTGCCCAACAAGTTGAAGATTATCCCGATATTTTACGCCAAGCTTTGACTAAACCATTTAAAAACGTCTATATCAATGCGCAAGCCTATATTGTGGAATATGAATCGGTACAAGATGTGTTAGATGAACAGCCTAACCTTGAATTATTAAAACAATTGGGACAGTTGCGCACAGCCATTACGGCACAGTCGAGTGATGATGTTGCGATTACTGCTTCTAAAAATGCACAGTATGACTGTGTGTCGCGTTATTTCGCACCCGCTATGGGCATTGCAGAAGACCCTGTTACAGGCTCAATTCATACTGCAATTGCACCACTTTGGGCAGAAAAATTGCAGCAAACTGAACTTGTGGCTTATCAGGCTTCAGCCCGAGGTGGCATACTGTATTGCAAGATGTTGCCTAATGGTCGTATCGAAATTTCAGGTTATGCACAGCTATATTTGCAGGGCGAAATCATGATTTAAACTATGTCCTGCATTAGATTTCTTTCATCCTTTAAAAATGATCAAATGCATAGTCAAATTTACGATTGATCATTGCTTTATTTTTGTCATATTAAGTTTTCATCTTTCTTTATTGGAAAAAAGCTGAGATGAGAGTAGTTTGCAAGTTTTGCTTGGTTTAAATCATATATTTTGCAAATTTTTACGGTTGATTTAATCGCAGCTTGGTATGCTGTTAAGCTCAAGTTGAAAATTGCCATTTTCGATGGCAAATCAAAAATAGAATGAAATCAATCGGGAAAAAGAAGTTGCTACGTTTTAAAACCCTCACTTTATCTTTATGTGTACTGGCATTCAATGGCGTGGTTTTCGCCCAGCCAGTTTTAGTAAAATCTCAGCAAGAAATACAAGAATATCAACTTGATAATGGCTTAAAAGTCATTTTGGCACCCAATCAAAAAGAAAATAAAGTCTTTATGAATATGGTGTATTTAACGGGCTCATTGAATGATCCCCAAGGCAAAGGTGGTTTGGCACATTTGTTGGAACATTTGGCATTTAAAGGTACAGAAAATGTACCTGCCGAGGAATTTCAGCGCCGTTTAGATCAATATAGTTTAATGCACAATGCCAGCACCGACTATTATTCGACTAAATACACCAACATCATTCGTCCTGAAACTCGCGCCGTCAATGAGATGATTTATCTTGAAGCGGAACGCATGGATAAATTGGTCATGCAGGAAAAATATGTGCCTGCCGAAATTGCGATTGTAAAGCGTGAACGCGAAGTGCGTATGGATCAACCGTTTTCAGTCTTGTTAGATCAGGTGTGGAAATCGGCCTATGGCAATCAGTATTTCGGACGCTTACCTATTGGCGATTTAAATGAACTGCAATCCATTAAAATGCAGGAGTTAAATCAATTTTATCGCACATGGTACGCGCCGAATAATGCCATTTTAGTGATGACAGGCAAGTTTGATCAGGCAGCGGTGTTAAAACAAATTGATCAACATTTTAGTCCAATTGCAGCACGACAAATTCCCAAACAAGTACAAGTGCCACGATTAGACAGCAACAAAATTCAGCAACGAAATTTCGTGGTACAAAAGGGCAGTCAACTGGCCAAATTTAATCTGTATTTAAATGGCAATGACGAAAAGATCAAAACCGCTTTGGTGCTCTCACCTTATTTACATACGTTGCAACCGAGTGGGCATTTATATCAAGCACTGGTAGAAACAGGTAAAAGTACGATGGTGCAGTCCAGCACTTGGTTAGATCAAGATTTTAATTTGGTGCTGATGGGGGCGTTGTATGCGCCCAATCACGACGCTAAGCAAGTACAAACTGGCTTGAACCAAAGCATCGAACAGGCAAAGAATTTTAATGATGCCGAGTTACAACGCGTCAAAAACTTGATTCAAAATCAGGCAGACAGTGTAATGAATGATGCGGTGGCTTTGGGTGGTCGCTTGAGTGATTATGCTGTGGCTTATCAGGGTGATTGGACACAATATTGGCGTGATTTAAACAATATTCAACAGTTAAATGCAGATGAACTAAATCAGCGTTTAAAACAGTTCTTCACTGCACAGCATCGGGTCATTGGCGATATTCAGCCCACACCTGAAGATCAAAAACAGGCACTCACAGCAAAAAATAATCTAAATGTAGCAAAAACTTTAGATCAGCAAGATGCACCTGTTGCACCTTTGAAAGATGTGCAAAGTTATCAGCAAGAAGTGACAGACTATGTGCAAAAATCTAAACAAGCTTTGATTCAAAATGAAAAAAAGATTCAGCGTGGCAGCTTAAAAAATGGTGCCAAGTATGCATTATTTCCAACTGCAACTCGTGATGATAAAACCTATGCCACTATTTCGGTAAATTTTGGTACGGCACAATCTTTATTTAAGCAGGGCGAAATTTTAGATTTAACCGCATATTTGTTGCTGCGTGCATCTCAAGAGCATAGCTTGCAAGACATTGCCGATCAGTCAATTGCTGCAGGCGGTTCAGCGTTTGCCCAAGCCGATGCTAATGCGATTCATATTCAAATTGTGGCAAAAAAAGAAAAGTTTAATGCATTTTTTAATTTTGTTTTAGATGTCATGCAAAACCCAAGTTTTGAGCAAAGTCAGTTTGATTTAATTCGTTCTCAAAGTTTATCCAGTTTAGAGCGACCTTATACCGAGCCTGAAACTGTGGCAGCTTTGACTATGGCGCGTTTAATTGAAATTTACCCGCAGGGCGATTTACGTTATCACTTCGAGCCTGAATTTGCGAAGCAACAACTACAAGCTGCAACCCAAGCGCAGGTGCAGCAGTTATATCGTCAATTTTTTGCTATGAATCATGCGCATATTGCCATTACAGGTGAGTTTGATCCGAAACAAATCAAAAAAACTTTAGTTCAGCGTTTAGGACAATCGCGTAATACGGAAGTGTATCAACGCTTAGATTCAGCCTATACGGCATATCCTGCGAAAAAGTTGCATGTATTAGCAGAACAGCGCGAATTTGGTAGTTATCAAAGTTTATTGACCTTGCCTTTGGGCGTAAATCATCCTGACACACCTGCCATGATGGTGCTGAGTTATATTTTGGGCGAATCGCAGTTGTCTTCACGTTTGGCGCAAGAATTACGTGAAAAAAATGCATTGGTTTATGGTTTTAGTAGTGGTTTGAGTTTAAGTGAATTTGAACCATCGGGTGCGCTCAGTATTTCTGCGCAATACAGTGCAGGCAAGTCGGCTCAAGTGTCACAGGCAGTGCATAAAGTGTTGCAGGATTTGCGCCGTGATGGTGTTAGTTTGCAAGAAGTGGAAGCTGCAAAAGCCGATATTTTGAAAAAGCGTGTGACTGCATTGGAAGATGAACGCAGTATCCACCGTATGTTGGTGCCACAATTAGAACAAGGTCGTGATTTACGCTATCGTGAACGACGTGATCAAGCATTAGCAAAACTCACTAAAGCCGATGTAGATGCTGTGATTCAGAAATATTTACGTTTGGAGCATCTGCTTGAAGTAGCAGCAGATCAATATGGTCAAGCCAATGTTGAGGTGCTGCCGTTAAAGCCGCAGTCTAAATAAAGATTCAATTTAATTTTGAGTAGATAGAAAAACGCATCTATTTTGATTCGTTTTTGTTGTATGTAAGCTTTGTCTACATGCTCAATTGGCTAAAGCTTTATAAACGATAAAACTGTTTGGCATTATGATGAAACACTTGCTGCAAAGCATTTGGATGATAAGCCGCAACAATATCACTGGTTGCATCAATTAAATTGACCAAAGACGTGCTCACCCGATCCATTGGGAAATTTGAGGCAAACATCAACCGATATATTCCAAAGCTTTGTAAGGCATGCTGAATCAGTGGTGCAGTTAAATCTATAATTTCCTGTTTTGAGGCTTCACGTTTTTGCAAGTGAAATTGATGACCTAAAACAGGCATAAATAACCCTGAAATTTTACTGTAAACATTTGGGCAGTGTGCCAACTCGGCAATATCTTCTTGCCAACGAAATAGAATATTTTCTCGTGCTGTTTTGGTCACGCCTGTATGTGTGCCAACTTGCCCGAACAGTCCTGCTGGTGTGCCCAAATGGTCAAGCACAATAGAAGTTTCTGGAAATTGTTTGGCCAATGCCAAGACATCACCCAATTGGGTCGAATACGTCCATGCATCAAAACTTAAATTATATTGCGCCAAAGCTTCAAAACCTTTTAGAAACTTTTTGTTCCGATATAAGTGTGGTTCGTCTGCCCAAGCAAAAATCCCGTGATCTTCATGCACGGCTGCCATTTTACGAATTCCACGAAAATGTGGAGAGGCTTTGTGATGTAATTTGAGAATTTTCTTAAAATGAGAATCGCGCGGGTCTGCAGTGGCGACAATCGCGCCCAAAGCCAAACCATTATTTTTAAAATCCAGACTTTCTATAAATTCGGTTTCACCAACTACACCTTTGCCTTTATGGTCGTGCCAATTGGCTTCAATATGCACGACTTTTTCAGCCGTATAAAAACCTAAGTCACGGGCATAATGCTCAGGTAAATAGCGCGATGTGACGTGCTCGGTGCGTCCTAAAGTTTCAATGAGTGTTTTTGGTTTTATCAGGCGAATGGTTTTATCCAGCAAATTGGGATGCTTGCCCAAAAGCTTAACAGCAAGCCGTGCGCTGTGCGGCGTGTTGTACGGATCCCACTGATGAAGATGTGCATCAATGAGTGCAAATCCTAGATTCTGCATAATCATCCTGTTTTTATGACGCTAGTCTTTCACTATTCAAAGCCATCATGTTGCAAAAGGGAAGGGTTATTTATCGAAATCTACAAGTTTGAAAATTAGCCGCAATAAAAAAGCCCCGTAGGGCTTTGTTTATATGCAAAATTAATGATCGTGCGAGTGGTCGTGATCATGTTTATGGGTATGAAATTCTTCGTTGTGGCGGAAGCGCAAATAGTTTTCAAACTGTTCGCAATATTCGTCATAGTTATCTTCAAGCATCATTTGAAATTGTTGCAAGATATATGACATAACTTGGTCTTTGGCATCGCGCATTTCATTGCCATCTTTAAAATTATTGGCTGCCACCCAAGTATTAAAACGCGCAGTAGCAAATAACATGGCAGCACTCACCTGACCACGAATTTCGGCAGGTTTTACTGTCGAGCCTTTTTCAAAATGACAGAAGCCATTGGCCTGTTTAATAAATTCATCGGCACGTTCAAAAAAAGCCGCATTTAATGCTTCTTCTTCGGTTACATCGGTTGCTTCAATCTTTTGAACCATGAATTTTTCCTAAGCTAAAAATCTGAATGTTTCATTATAGGCAAAGCCTTGCAGAAACAAAACCTTTGCCTTAAGCTAAAAATAGCCTAAGCAAAATTGGAGTGGTTGATGCAAGATGCGATTGCGGTACAAAGTTTAAAAAGCGACATTGCTTTATTACGTCAAAATATTTGGCCACCCGTGCAACTTGCCCATGTTGAAGGCTTGCCGATTTATTATGGAACACGCGCAGAAGTAGCAGAATACTATAAACAATGGACAGGGTTGATTGAACGTGCACAGGATTTATTTCAGCCTTTTATGCAAGATGCAGTCATTGATGCGGTGCATTTACCCAGTCATTTGAACTTGCCCTTATTTTATTTTCATGTCGATCGGATTCGAGTGAATAAAACCCGCGCCAAAGAATCGAAAACTTTTCGGGGGATTGCCAGCCTGATCGAAAAATGTGGGCAATTTGAACCGCAGGAAATTCAGCTCATGCAGCGTTGGTTAGACAGTGATGACAATGCAGCACTGGTGGCACATCGTGAGTTTATTGATTTGCGTACTTATGTGTTTCAGCATGGGCAAAGTGACTACACGCGCACCCGTTTTTATGTGAATGGTATTGTATTAAGTGTCGAACCATATTTTGAACTGGTCGATGCCCGAGATAAGCCACGTAAGCAGCGTAGTGACAGTTATCAAGACCCTTTGGCAGATAACCAAACATGGAAAGTATTTGGTAAATATCGTTAATCTTTTAGAAAGTTTGGAATTTGCAGATTAAATACTAATCTAAGATATAAAAAATAAGCTCAACATGAAATGAATCCCTGTTGAGCTTAAATGTGATCATTGATTGATGATCAAACTTCAACTACGACCAAAAAGGCTGACTTTCAGCAAACTGCTGTAAATCCTGTTCAATCTGTATGGAAATATGACGTTCTTCCGACGCAATCCAACCCAATACAAACCATGTTTTCGGTTCAGTTTGAGCATGGCTTTCATATAGACCTTGTGCCACCATTAAATCATTAAAATGCCCTAAAGTTTCCTGTAATGGTTTTAGGGTTTTTAAATACGTTTTGACGTCATCTTCTGCAAATAAACTACTCACAAACTCCACGGTATAGCGTAAACGTTTTACACGCTTACGCGTGCGGTGTTTAGATTCCACATCCAAGGTTTGGAAATGACCTGTATCATCACAAATTTGTTGATGCATTTTCTGCAAGCGTTTACGTAATACTTTTTTGAATGGTTTTGATTCTGCATCTGCAATCGCAGCCGAATGTGCAAAACTCATAAGTTGTAACAGTAATAAGGTTGTGGTCGGTGAGCGGAAAATTGCATCAATCGCAATGTTTTCAGATGCTGCAGGTGGTAGTTCGGTAATAGGTGAGCCTGCATTTTCAAGTTGCGGAATCAGACTTTCGCGCAAAGCATCTTGATCGCGGGTCGAACCTAACTGCTGAAAAAGTGTCGCCAATTGACTTTCCCAATTGTTATTTGCCAACGCATCATATTCAGCAAAAATTTTTAAGGCACTGCGTAAACGTCGAATGGCAACACGCGCTTGATGCACATGCCCACTGGCATAATCTTGACTGGCAATCGCAGTTGCATTTGGCAGCAAGTGTGCCAAACAATTCTGGGTAATTTGCGCCAACAACTCATGCATATTTTCGGGGTGTTGCAATTGCAAGGTACTTTGCTGCTGTACAGGAATCATGGTTTCATTGTTATACAGCATATTGCCACGCTGCGATTTACTGCGTGTGTCGAGCCATAAATGATATTTTTTAATCCACGGCTGAATATAGGCAATTAAGTCTGCAATTTCACCTTGTTTCAGTTCAAACTCAACTTCGTAAATTTCAACCGAATTTTTGCCTTGGCGGATTTCACCTAAATCAAAAGCAACTTCAATTTGGCTGTTTTTATAATGTGCCAATTGGCTGTAGCGTAAAACATCGGTTTCAAACTGCAGGGTTAAATCTACCTCTGAACCGTCTAAGGCTTTTTTTAAAATCTTTCGTGCTTGTTTATGATTTTCATAACATGCCAAATCACACAATTCAGGCGCATCATGTCCTAATTCATGTTCAAGCTCAAAGCGTTCATAATGTTGTGGACTAGGCGCTTTTAAAGTTTGTTTCCAAATATCGCCCTCTAAACGCTGACGCAGGGCAATGCGTTGCTTGGCTAAGTGCTGTTCAGGACTATCATAATATTTAGCCCATAAGCGTTGTTGTTGAACCAGTTTGTTCTTTTTAAATGCTTTTTCAAATGCCGCACGATAGTTGTGTGGAATTTGAAATTTTAATTCTATTTCACACATCGGGAATGCCCTTGATGAAACAAGATAAGTTCTCTTTACTATAGTGTAAATCTATAAATGAACAAGGGGAGAACTGTGAACAAAAGCTTGAAAAATAAAATAATTTGTATTCAGTTTTTAACACAAAGCAGCCGAATGAATATTCACAAGGCTGCCGTTGTATTGCAGTATTTTTAGCGTGTGCTTTGAGGATGTTAAGGATACTTATTTTAAGAATTTACGGCTCACCATAAATTGTTCTGTCGCTTCCAATAAACGCTGTGCATACACTTCCTGTTTTGCAGTGAGCCAACCTAAAACAAACCAGTCGCTCGCTTCCAATTCAGTTTGTTGAATGTATGCTGCAGAAGATGCCAACACTTGATATTCCTGTGCTGCAAGCTGTGCATCATTCAAAGCTTTACTATATTTCTGCAAATTTTTGACATCATAAATATGCGTCAAAATGGGGAAGCTAAATTTTAGTTCCTGAATACGCAAAGCCAGTTGATCTAAACTTTCAAAATCGTGAATATCACTGTGCTGTAATTGTTCATGCAACTGCTTATATTGCTGTTGCAACGTGTTTTGTGCGGCAGTTTTTAAGTCTAAACCTGAGTGATCGCTCGCGGCTAAACTAAACATCAATAATTCTAAATAGTGATGCACATTTTGCGTTGAACGGACTAAATTGACCAATTTTTCTTGGGCGTACAAGGTATCTTTTTTTAGGTTCTCTGCAGTCGTCGGGTTCTGTAAAAATGCGCCGAGTGTGGCTTGCATGTGTTCCAAATGCTGCAGGTGATCAAAATGTTGTTTAAATGCTGCAATTTGCATTGCCCATTTATCGCCTAAATGCTTCGACCAATCTTTAAATAAGGATAGTGTTAGTTGTAAATGTTGCAAAGCGAACTGCGCCTGATCAATATGACTTTGTTCGGCAACTAGAGCAGAAATTGCGGCAATATTGGGCAATAAATGCTGTAATTGTTGTGCAATTAACAGGCGTAAATTTTGGTCGGCATGGTCTTTTTTACTGAATTGAAATTCTTTGCTCTGAGCCGCAGGGCTGACTTTTTGCTGCACAGAAAGCAAATGTCCAATTTCTGCTTTATTGCGCACATCCAGCCATAAATGAAATTTTTTCACCCATTCAAAACTAAAAGCCAGCAATTGCTGAATTGAACCTTGTTTCAGTTCAAACTCAACTTCATGTACTTCAACTTCAGCATCTGCACAACGAATGTGACCAACATCTAAACTGATTTCAATGTCAGTATCTTCAACGGTCATTAGTCGTGAGGTACGTTGAATATCGGTTTCAAATTGTAGTTGCAACTGATCCCAATTTTGTCCCAAAGCTTGATTTAGCAATTGTTGTGCTTCGGGAATACTTTGATAAATTTGCAGATCAAGTTGTGGTGGAGTATCTGGATTTTCAGTTGGCGCAAGTGGATGGTTATGTTCAAAACTATGAAAATGACTTTGACCTGCCGCTTTTAAAGTTTGTACCCATTGCTCACCTTCTAAACGCAGTCTTAACGCCATGCCATGATGCGCCAAGCTGTGCGTAGATGTATCAAAATAGCGTGCTTTTAATGGAATTTGAGTCGATTTTTTCGGGTCTAAAGTTTTGAGTAGTGCAGTACGACGTGCGACTGGAATTTGAAATTTTAATTCAACTTCGACCATGAAAAATATCCTGAACGTAAAGCATGTTGCGCCAAAGCAGCGGCAAACAAATTGGTATTATAAATTTGTGAAAATTGCAGAACTAAGGTTTTGCAAAAGTGCGTTTGATTGTAACTAAAATATGCCAAGAAGTAAGGCTTGACCTTGGCTTTTTTAGGGTCTGTTGGCATTTCCTAAATGGCTTGCGCTGTAGGCTAAAACTGAGCAGATCAGGCATGAAACGTAGGGTATAGCGAGACTATTGCCAAGTTTCATAACGCAATCTGAGAAAGTTTTAGCCACAGCCTTTCAGGACAAGCATATTTTTTGCTGCTATTGCGTTATGAGTCAGTTATTTAGAACGACTAAATTTCCTGTCTCATGCCTTATATCAGCTGAAAAATATGCGTTGTCGCAAACATAGACGAAGTGTCAACAGACCCTTGAGTTTGGTTTTTTTTTGGCTTAGTTTAAAGTGTCGTTGAGCGTAGCAAAAATAATTCAAACCTATAAACATCAGGATGATGAACATGAACGCAGCATTAAACCCCGAATTTGAGCCGACACCAGATCCCAAGTTTGAATTGCCAATTCAGGATTATTCAACATTTTATCGCTTTTATTTAACTGAACACCGCAACATTATGAGCCGTCGTTTGCACGTTGTTGGCAGTAGTATCGGTTTATATTGTGTGAGTAAAGCCATACGCCATAAAAAAGCCAAATATGTACTCTATGGTTTGCTGGCAGGCTATGCTTGTGCATGGGTCGGGCACTTTGTTTTTGAAAAAAATAAACCTGCCAGTTTTAAACAGCCTGTGTATAGTTTTATTTCAGACTGGCGGATGTTTGCCGATGTTTTGCGTGGTCATTTAAGTTTGCAAGATCGTGCTAAAGATAAAATTCCAAGTTGAATTGAGCGCTTAGTTATACCGTTTAGGCAAAAACTAGACGATATGTGATTATTTTCATAAAAAATGTACAAATAAAATTAATTTTTTGTTGAAATGATAGAGTGAATATTCTAATAATGTGTCATCAAATTTATTGATAAAAGTTTGTGACTTTCCAAGCCTAGAGTGACCTTTCTCTAGGCTTTTTTTATGTGAAAAATTATATTCAGAATGGTGTTAAATCAGAAATCATTCATCTTTAAGCAAGGATATAGAGCAAGCAGGTTACTGATAGAGCGGCATGAAAAAATATAGACACATGATCATTTGTCGCATCCCCACATGCGCTCTGGCACAAATGATCATGTGTCTAAATGGGCGACCTAAATATGTCGTTATTCGCTGTAGTCACCCGTATGGATTTTAAAATCCATATCTTATTGAACTGGTTGCAGTTCTTGTTTTGCGCAGTTCAATTAAAGCTAAATCTATCTTTTAGCGCTATCACTAGAATTTGGTATTTTTAAGTTTTTGACTCAATAAAACCCAAACAAAATAGAAGCTTATAGAGCCTATATAAAAAAACTTGTTGAGCCTGAGGTTCTGACGCATGCCGCCTGAATGTGTAATAATACAGACCTTGTATTATTTGTGGCTGAGATTATGCGCGGTTTATATTTGATTACCAATGATGATCCTATCGAACTGCTTTTGGCAAAATTAGAAGGGGCGATGGCAACTTATGAAGTCGCGGTGTTGCAATATCGCCGTAAAAATGTGCCTCAAGCTCAGCAGGCATACGAAATTGAATATATGAAATCGATGTGTGATCAATACAAAGTGCCATTTGTGATTAATGATGATCTTGAAACTGCAGTGAAATATGGTGTTGGCGTACATTTGGGTCAAGAAGATGGCTCTATTGTTGAAGCGGTTGCACGTTTACCACAAGATGTATTGATTGGTCGCAGTTGTAATAACTCGATTGAATTGGCAGAGCAAGCCATTGCCGATGGTGCAAACTACGTGGCTTTTGGTGCAGTCTATGCAACTGAAACTAAACCTGAGGCAAGTACACTTACATTAGACACGCTCACACTGGCGAAGCAACAACTCAATGTGCCAATTTGCGCGATTGGTGGTTTAACTGTTGAAAACAGTCAGCCTGTCATTGAAGCAGGTGCCGATTTATGTGCAGTGATTAGTGATATATTAAGACGTCCGATGCATACTGTTGCACAGCGTGTTTATGATTGGTCTGCACTTTTCAAAGCAGACACTTAAAGCAGACAGCTAATTTTTTATTTTATTTTTTGAGTTGAGTGCCTCCATGAGCTTATCTCCAAAGCAAGAACAATTGTTTAAACAAGCCAATAAGCATATTCCAGGTGGGGTCAATTCACCTGTACGCGCATTTAACGGGGTAGGCGGAACCCCTGTATTTATTGAAAAAGCCAAAGGTGCTTATTTGTACGATGTGGATGGCAAACGCTATGTCGACTATGTAGGTTCTTGGGGACCAATGATTTTAGGTCATGCCCATCCTGCTATTATTCAGGCGGTGCAAGCTGCAGCTGAAGATGGTTTGAGTTTTGGTGCGCCAACGGTGCATGAAACGACTTTGGCCGATATTATTTGCGAAATTATGCCTTCAATTGAGTTGGTTCGCATGACCAACTCAGGTACAGAAGCCACCATGACCGCAATTCGTTTGGCGCGTGGTTATACAGGTCGTGACAAAATCGTCAAATTTGAAGGTTGCTATCATGGACACTCAGATTCGCTGTTGGTCAAAGCAGGCTCTGGACTTTTAACCAGTGGTGAAGGTGAAGCGACTTCTGCGGGTGTTCCTGCCGATTTTGCTAAACATACGCTGACTTTACCGTATAACGATATCGCCACCTTAAAAGAATGTTTTACAAAGTTTGGTGCTGAAATTGCAGGGGTGATTGTTGAGCCAGTTGCGGGCAACATGAACTTGGTTAAACCAATTGATGGTTTCCTGCAAGCAATTCGTGATGTCTGCGATGAACGCGGCTCAGTCTTTATTATTGATGAAGTAATGACAGGTTTCCGTGTTGGCTTAGGCGGTGCTCAGGCGCATTATAATGTTAAACCAGACTTGACCACACTCGGTAAAATTATTGGTGCTGGCTTACCAGTAGGTGCATTTGGTGGTAAACGCGAAATCATGGAATGTATTGCGCCATTAGGTAAGGTGTATCAAGCAGGTACTTTGTCTGGTAACCCGTTGGCGATGCGTGCGGGCATTGAAATGTTTAAACATTTACGTGCCGAAGGTTTTTATGAAAATTTAACTGCGCAACTGGAAAAATTGTTGGCAGGCTTACAAGCTGCGGCAGATGAAGCAGGTATCCCGTTCAAGACGCAACAAGTCGGTGCTATGTTTGGTTTGTATTTTACTGACCAAGATGACATCACCAGTTTTGATTCTATGCTGAATTGCGATGTCGATGCTTTCCGTAAATTCTTCCACGGAATGTTGCAACGTGGTGTGAACTTGGCGCCATCTGCTTTTGAAGCAGGCTTTATTTCATCTGCGCATAGTGATGAAGATATTGCCTACACCATTCAAGCTGCAAAAGAAACATTTGCGGAAATGAAGGCGTAATTTGACCTCTGCTTAACACTGTCCTAAAAGGCATAGATATCTCCAAAATATCTATGCTTTAGGTTAAATTGAAGACATACTCTTCAATTTAATATCAAAGGCTTAGATCAGCGTCTTGTTAAACACTAAAATAGCCTGGTCAAACTAAATATGAATCCTATTACTTCATTTGCTCCCGCCATCAAAGATATAGCTTCAGAACGGCTTTGTTGTGCAACTATCTTGCACTATGATTTCATTGTATTTTTCTATCCAAATTTTAAAAACCTTTAAAACAGTATCTTAAAAAATATTTATGCAACAAAGCCTCCTGCATGCTATAAAACCCACATTTCTAAAAGCAGGCTGATTTAAAATTCAGCAGATTGTCTGATTCAGGAATGTAAATCGGAAAATTCATCGGGAATTGATGTATTTTGCATTGTAATTCTGTGTCAGGCTTTTTATTATTGCCGCCTTGTTTTCACGATCGGCCCGGAATTGAAATTGAGTAATTTTCTAAGCGAACACCTGATTCATCGTGACGATGAGTTTATGGTGATACATAAACCCGCTGGCATACTCACCGTTCCAGGTAAAACAGCAGATTTGCAAGATTGTGTGATGAGTCGTCTAGTTAAAATTGAGCCGCGCACTTTGCTGATTCATCGCTTAGATCGTGATACTTCGGGTATTTTGGTATTTGCACTCACGAAATGGGCGCAAAAACAAATTTCGCGTCAGTTTCAAGAACGCCAAACCGATAAAACCTATCAGGCATTGGTGGCAGGGCAACTGCAAGGTGAAGGCACTGTAGATGTGCCTGTGGTCTATGATCCTGCACATCCTCCATTACACATTGCCGATGCAACCCATAACAAACCTGCGTTAACGCATTGGCGTGCATTGGAGCAATTTGAATTGCAGGGGCAAATTGTGACTCGTGTGCAACTGACGCCGATTACAGGTCGTTCGCATCAACTGCGAGTACACATGCAATATTTAGGTCATCCAATTATTGGTGATACTTTGTATGCCACGCCCGAACAGCAACAACTCATGCCTCGTTTGTGTTTACATGCAGCAGAATTAAGTTTTCTGCATCCACAAACTGAGCAACGTGTACAGTTTACTTGCCCAGTCCCATTTTAAGCGAAAAAGATTACGCAAAGCCTGTGCTTTAGGCTCTCTTTTTAGTGCGCTTTATGTCAAAATATATTGCTATACGCCCTGAATTTTTGCTCAAATACTCAGCTGGTTTTGCGCAAAAATTTATACGTCCTAACTTCTAAATAAAGGTGGAAAAATTGCAGCAGTTTGCTATTGGTCAACGTTGGTTATCAGACACAGAAACGGAATTAGGACTTGGTGTTCTGATTGATGTAGATGAGCGATCGGTCAGCATTTTATTCCCTAAAAGTGATGAAACCCGTGTCTATGCACGCAATAACGCACCTTTATCGCGTATCATTTTTAATGTAAATGATGAAGTTCAAGACCAAGAAGGCAATGTGTGGACGGTTGAATCGGTCGAAGACCGTCATGGCGTATTGCGTTATAACGTAGTGCGTCGTTTGCAAGATGGGAGTGAAGAAAAGAAATCACTGAATGAAACCCGTATTGGTGCAAGTATCCAACTTTCAAAACCATTAGACCGCTTGCTTGCTAGCCAAATTGACTATAAAGAATGGTACGACTTGCGTATTGAAGCCTTGTTGATGCAAGCCAATATGCAAAGTAGCCCACTGCGCGGCTTGGTGGGTTCGCGTGTAGGTTTGATTCCACATCAACTTTATATTGCACATGAAGTCGGTAAGCGTTTTGCGCCACGTGTCTTATTGGCAGATGAAGTTGGTTTAGGTAAAACCATTGAAGCAGGTTTGATCATCCATCAGCAACTCAAAACAGGACGTGCGGAACGTATCCTGATTTTGGTACCTGATTCGCTGCAATATCAGTGGATGATTGAAATGCGTCGCCGTTTCAATCTGCAATTCTCTTTGTTTGATTTAACCCGTACGGCATCTATTAAAGAACACGATCCTGACCTGAATCCATTCTTGACCGAACAATGCATCATTGCTTCAGTCGATTTAATGATTGACCACGATGACTTACGCGAACAAGCCCTAGAAGCAGGTTTTGATTTGCTGGTGGTCGATGAAGCGCATCACTTAATGTGGAGCGAAGAAGAAGGTGGTAATGACCGTTATGATCTGGTCGAAGAATTAGCCGAACAAACCGCAGGGGTGTTATTGCTTACAGCAACGCCTGAGCAACTGGGTGTAGAAAGCCATTTTGCGCGTTTACGTTTACTCGATCCGCAGCGTTTTAGTTCACTAGACCGTTTCTTGGATGAAGAAGCGCAATATCAACATACGGCAAAAATTGCCGAAGTCTTAATGTCAGATGCCGCATTGGAAGAAAGCCATTTGGTTGCACTGGAAGGCTTGTTGGGACATCGCATTGAAGATAACCCAGAGCAGCGTTTCCGTGCCATCCACGAATTATTAGACCGTCATGGTACAGGGCGTATTTTGTTCCGTAATACCCGTGAAGCAATTCAAGGTTTCCCAGGTCGTGATTGTCAGCCTGCGCCGTTACCTGCGCCAGAAAACTGGTCTAAAGATGGTAAATTACGTGAACAAATGTGGCCAGAAGAAGCACAGCTCGATGGCAGTTGGATGGAAACTGACCCGCGTGTAATGTGGTTAATGGAGCGTTTGCGTAGCGACTTAAAACATAAAAAAGTGCTTTTAATTGCGCGTAGCGGCCCTGTGGTAGAAGCCCTTGAAAATGCGCTGCGCCTACATGCAGGTATTCGTACTGCAATGTTCCATGAAGGCATGAGCTTGTTAGAACGTGACCAAGCGGCAGCATATTTCGCAGAAGATTCTTATGGTGCACAAATTTTATTGTGTTCCGAAATTGGTTCAGAAGGGCGTAACTTCCAGTTTGCATCAGACCTGATTTTGTTTGACTTACCTGCCAATCCCGACGTGTTAGAACAACGTATCGGTCGTTTAGACCGTATTGGTCAAGAAAACCGTATTCAAATTCATGTGCCGTATTTGGTGGGGACTGCGCAAGAGCGTATGTTCCGTTGGTATAACGAAGCACTCAATATTTTCAGCAATATTTCACCCACTGCACAAACCTTGCAGGAAAACTTTATTGTCGATTTAAAAGACTGCTTACTTGCAGATTTAGGACAACAGTTTGAAGATTTACTGGAAGTAGTCAGTGTGCAGCGTGAAGCTTTGGAAGCAGAACTTCAAGCGGGTCGAGATCGTTTGTTGGAATACAACTCTTGCCGTCCTGTGGTGGCGCAGGAAATTGTACAAGCTTTAGAAGATTACGACGACAATACCACGTTGCCTATGTTTATGAAGCGCTTTATGGCATCGACCAATATTGACTTCGATGAACAAAGCAATGGCACGGTGATTATTAAACCAACTGATCAAATGCAAGTGCAAGGTTTGACCTTAGACGAAGAAGGCATGACCGCGACGTTCTATCGGGATCAGGCGCAAATTCGTGAAGATGCACAGTATTTGACCCTAGAGCATCCATTCACAGAAAGCGTGATGGAAATGATCAATACACAAGGTTTTGGTAGCACCAACGTTGCGGTATTAAAATCTGCCGCTTTGCCACAAGGTTCTGTGTTGCTCGAAGTCTGGTTCAAAGTGGATGTCATTGCACCTAAAGCCCTGAATTTGCCATCAAGCTTGCCACAGCAACTCATTCGTGTCTTATTGAGCGAAAAAGGGCAGGATTTATCGCAAAAAATTGCCCCTGAAATTTTAAAACCTTATTTACATCATTTAGATGGCAACAGTTGTCGTCAAGTGGTGAAAGCACGCCGTGACGCGATTGAAGCGCGTTATACACAGGCTTTGGAGTTGGCTAAAGCTGCATTGCCTGAATTTAAGCAACAAGCTAAAGATGTATATAGCAAAAAATGGCAATATGAAATTGACCGTTTAAGCTATTTGAAGCAATTTAACCCAAGTATTCGTGAAGATGAAATTACACGTTTACAGAAATTGCAAAAAGAAGGTGTTGCATTATTAGATGGTTTGTCGGTCACGCCTGAAGCAATTCAGGTGATGGTGGTGGTAAAGCCATAAAGAGTGCATTCAATACAGGTGTCTAGACGGTGTATTTGTATTGAGTCGGTTTTAATCAATCACTTTTTTAAATATTTGGCATCTTCTAAATTGCACGTTTTAAGTTGGGCATTGCGCCTCATTTTTACGGAGCAGTTTAGCGGGTGCTTTTTTAATATCGCAATAAAAATTTTGTGCGAGATTTTTCACATCACAGACTTAAACAAAGTAGCAACCAGTGCTTATGTGTCATTAAAATGACTCATAATTCATCTTTTTCAGCATTCCGGTCATTTGCAAAACCCAGTGGTATGCGTAGTTTAAAGGCTGTTGATCTTTTATCTATGATTGATGTGCCAAGTGTTGAATCTGTAAGCGCGTACGCATAGATCAAGTCACAGACCCGATATTCTTCTTTTAAGCGTATTTTAAATGACTAAAGCTGCAATTCATTTTACCCATGCCAATGGTATTCCTTCTGCCAGTTATCAAAAGTTTTTTCAATGTTTTGAAGCAGATTATCATTTAAAGGCAATTCCACTGATTGGTATGCAAGCAGAATTTCCTGTGACCTATAAGTGGACCTATTTGATTCATCAAGTGATTCAGGACATTGAGCAGCAGTTTCCAAAGCAACAAGTGATTGGTTTAGGGCATTCTTTTGGTTCATTATTAACCCTGATGTGTGCCTATCAGCGTCCAGATTTATTTTCTCAATTGATTATTATGGATCCACCTTTTGTGATTGGATCGAAGTCGGCATTATTTGAAATTTTACAAAAATTTAAACTGAAATATGTAGATCAACTCACACCTGCCGCCGTGACCATGAAGCGTCGAGATCATTGGGCTAGCCATGCAGAAGCCTATCAAGCTTTGCGGCATAACCGTTTATTTAAAAAATTTGATGCACAATGTTTTGAAGATTATTTTGCCAGCGGCATACAAGTCGATGCACAAAGAGGTGGTGTGACTTTAACAATTCCAAAACGGGTAGAAGCTGAAATTTTTAGAACCGTACCTGCATGGTGGTGGCGCACACCACGCAAAGCCCCAGATGTACCTGTGCATTTAATTACAGCAAGGCATAGCCCATTTTATTTGCAAGGTTTACCGCAAGGCATGCAAAAAACTTATGGAATTGAGTTTAGTGTGGTCGAGGGAGGACACATGTTTCCTTTGGAAAATCCTGAAACCACGGCAACACATGTGCAGCAATTAATTCAAAAACAACACGCTTAACAGCGAAGTCTAGCAATTAAATGCTCAAACGGGCGTGACCTGATTCAGGAAAATCGCCCGATTTATCCTGTGTTATGTTAACGAATTTTGGCATCATCCAAATGTCGTGCACCTTCTAAAATCATGCGAATCATGGTCATGGTTTGTTCAGCGGTTTCTTTACGTTCAGTCGCAGGCATATCAATGACTTTAGCGCCCATATTAAACACCAACTGGGTAATGGCTTTTGCGACAATATCGGGATGCGCTAACTTGCTGTTATTTAAACGTTCTAAACGAATTAAATCATCCTGCAATTCTTGCTGGAAATAATTCAACTGGCGCTCAACAGCAAGTTTATAAGAGGTTGAACCCGTATAACCTTCACGCAGTAACAAACTTAAATTGCCTTCATCGGTATCTAATTGTTCAATAAATACTTCAACTGAACTGCGAATAATACTATTTTGTTTAGATGCTTTTAAACGTGCTTCATGCAAAATTTGACGCAACACTACACCTGCACGATCAATCAGTTCAATCGCGAGTTCATCAATATCTTTAAAATGACGATAAAAACTGTTTGGTGCGATGCCTGCTTCACGTGCAACTTCACGTAAACTTAAAGATGCGATACTTTTTTGTGGGCCAATTAAATTTAATGCTGCCTGAAATAATTCTTGTTTGGTAATGGTAGCTTTACGCCCAACCGTACGCACGACAAGAGGCTCATGAACCGTTTCAGATTCTGGAAAAGTCACATCATGGTTTGTTTTCATGGCAGGCTGAGTCATATTTTCAATAATTTATAAGCTTAGAGGCATTATAGCGGTTGCGCCAGTACTTGTGAAATGATTAGAAACAATACAGGTGTATATACAAATATATATACATGTGTATAATAATTAAAATTTCATCGGGTGGTGCTGAATCATGCAGCTAACTGAAAAAAGAAAATCTCCCTTAACCAGTATTGCAACTGCAGTACTAGACCCTTATGCCGCCAATTTCTGGTTGCAAAAAATTAATCCATTATGGTCGGTGAATCAGTCACTCGGCAAAATTGTAAAAAAAGATACCGCTGCACAAGGTGTAGTGAGCTTTACTTTGCAATTCAATAAAAAATTCCAAATTGGCGCAGCAGGGCAGCATCATCCTGTTTATGTGACAATTCAAGGCGTACGCTATGAGCGAACCTATAGTTTGACTCAGCTTGATGCACAACACGTTTTATTGACGGTAAAAAAAGTTGATCAGGGCAAAGTCAGCACATGGCTGGTTGAGCAAGCCAAAGTTGGTGATACTTTGGAATTTGGTGCGCCTTATGGTGATATGCAACTGCCTGCACAAGCCCAGCCTTTAATTCTATTGGTAGCGGGTAGTGGTATCACACCAATGTATAGTTTGCTACAAGACATGGCGAAATCAGGTCGTCTTGGTAGCACTCCAGTAACTTTAATGTATTGGGTAAAAACCTTTGCAGACGCAGCATTTAAAGCACAGTTTGAAGCATGGGCACAACAATATCCAAACTTTAAATTTCAAGTGTTTTATACTCAAGAGCCGAGTGTGGCGCACAGCCGTTTAAATGCAGAACATTTACAAGACTTGGCACAAATCGAGCAAAGTGCAGTGTTTGCATGTGGCCCATCGGGTTTTACCACGCAAGCTGAACAATTATTTGCACAAGCTGCTTTGCTGAAAACAGAAGCTTTTAGCATGACCCCTGTGTTAAGTGACGATGTTGGTTTGGTACAAGTTACACTGACTCAATCGAAAAAGATTGTCACTATTCCAAAAGGCAAGTCCATTTTAGAAAGTCTGGAACAGCAAAATATTAAACCTAAATACGGCTGTCGTATGGGAATTTGCCATAAATGCGTATGCAACAAGGCTGAAGGTTCAACTAAAAACTTGGTCGATGGTGTTCAAAACAGCGAACCGAATAACCAATTGAAAATCTGCGTCAATTCAGCACAAACCGATTTAATTATTGATTTATAAGCGAGTTCCGATTATGAATATGCCAGTAAAAATAGAATATTTCCGCAATCCTAAAAACCGTGAACTCACTCAATTTGAATTAGATGAGCTTGCACGTGAATTAGACGCCATTAAACAAGAAGTTTTGGATGATATTGGCGAAAAAGATGCTAAATACATCCGCCGTGTTTATTCAACCATTCGTTATAGCTCAATGGCAGGTCGTGCCTTATTGTTCGCAGGATGGTTCCCGCCAGCATGGGTTTTGGGTACAGGCTTGTTAGGCTTTGCCAAAATTATGGAAAACATGGAATTAGGTCATAATGTCATGCATGGTCAGTATGACTGGATGAATGATCCTAAATTCAATGGTGCAAGTTATGAATGGGATACGGTAGGTACTTCAGACAACTGGCGTCAAACCCATAACTTTAAACACCATACTTATACCAATATTAAAGGTATGGATGATGATATTGGCTATGGTTTGGTGCGTTTGTTCCCAGAACAGCGCTGGAGATCAGGCTATTTATTGCAACCTTTATACAGTATTCCTTTCTGCTTACTGTTCCAATGGGGTGTTGCCATTCAGAATTTAGAAATTGGTAAAATTTTGAATGGCCGTAAAAGCAAAGCCCAAGCCAAAAAAGAATGGCAACCTATGCAGAAGAAAATTGGAAAACAATTGTTTAAAGATTATGTGTTCTTTCCATTGATTGCAGGCCCTTCGGCTTTACCAGTGTTTACAGGGAACTTGGTTGCGAATGGTATTCGTAATATTTGGACATTCAGCATTATTTTCTGCGGTCACTTTACGAAGGATGTAGAAGTATTTCCAAAGTCTGTGATGCAAAACGAAAGCCGTGGTCACTGGTATATGCGTCAAATTCGTGGTTCATCGAATCTTACAGGTTCTGAAGCATTCCACATTTTGACAGGACATTTAAGCCATCAAATTGAACACCATTTATATCCAGATATTCCTGCACGTCGCTATCGTAAAATGGCTCCAAAAGTACAAGCTGTGTGTGAAAAGTATGGCTTGAACTACAACAATGCGAGCTTAGTTAAACAGTACGGCAGTGTGCTTAAACGTATTGTGAAATATGCTTTTCCATTTAAGAAATAAGTGACTTACAAATGAGTTGTTTAGTACGAATAGATTAAGTGATTGATCTTGGTTTAAAACTATACTTCTATTTTGAATTAGAGGTGATGCTGTAAAGTGTCACCTTTTTTATTGCTTTAGGTGTTGTAGTCGTTATTTTTATGCAGAATCATCAGCTATTTTATTAAGAGAAAACTCTATTTTTATTTTCTATTCTGGGTATAAAAAAGTAATCACCATAGGCGGCATCCGCTACATGTAACTTAAAAAACCCACAATTCAAATTGTGGTTTTATTATATCATTCATCAAAATCAAGCCAGTTTTTTATAAGTTACAATTTCTGGCAATGAATGATCACTACCCACCATATAAGAATAAGTCGCTAAACTCAGCATGGCATCATCTTCATCACTATTACCATACGCATAAATAGCTGCATAATTTTCTAAATCATATTGTTCTAAAATCCGTATTTTCTTTTGTTCCTGACTGCAATCAGGTGTTGAATATCGCCCTGTAAATTGCTGCTTTTCAATTGCTGTTTCAGTACAAATCAAAGCGACATTTAACTGCTGACAAATATACTGTAAATAAATATCTACACTTGCAGAAACAACCACCACTTCATCTCCATTGAATTGATGCTGCTTTAATTGTTGTAATAGTTGTGGGTTAAGATCATGTATTAAATCTACTGCGTAGCGCTGTGCAAGTGCTAATATTTCAGCTGTATTTGCATCTTTAAACATAGCATTAAACAATTTAGGGCGCATGGCATGTGCAGGATAAACTTTTAAATAGTAAGCCTGAATCCAAGGCAAGATTTTAAGTCCTTGCTTAAAAATATGCCGCTTAGATAAAGCATAGAAAATAAACCCTGTAAAACTGTCTTTGCTGCACAGGGTCCCATCAAAATCAAATAGGGCTAGATTTTTATATTTTTGGCTTTTTGCATGCATGTTTTATAACGTCCATTGACTCGCGTAGCAAACCAATTGGTGTTGTAATCTCGACTCAGTTTAGGCCCTGAAATGACCACTTGCGGCATCATGGCATAAAATGGCTCTTTGCCCGTTTGCGCTTTATAGAGTTTCGTGACTGCTAAATATGTCGCAGTATCTTCAAATTTCTTTTCTTTTTCTTTTTTTAGGTCTGCACGAATTTGTCGTGGGGTGACTAAAATATTATGTTTTGAAAAAACAGCAATTAATTCACGTTCGGATTCACTCTTTGCATTACGCACGCTACCATCTTTAGTATAAAGTAGCAAATCACCATCTAAATCTAATTCTGCTTCAGTTAAATCATTTAGCATGCTTTGGAATGCGGCATTGCGGCTCGAATACATGCCAGAGTTATAATCAGCAAAGCGGTATAGCGGTTGATCGTAATCGGCAGGGTACATCATTAAACGGTGAATCCCGTAATATAAGCCACCGTATTGGGTGTATAAGTCACTGCGTAACTCTGCGATGTTGCCACTTTGACGTTTATGCTCTTTGGCATAGCTAATATGCACTTGCATCGAACCTAAAGTGGTAATTGGATTAAGTTTTTCGCCAATATTTTGTCCAAACAGCTTGGCAGCACCTGTTAGTGCAGACACGTGATAATGTTTGGCCATATAGTCAAAAATTTCACGATACAATTCATCCAGTTCACGTTCGGTTTTCACACGACGCATTTGGCTTAAATAGTTATATTCAGGGCTTGGGTGGTTTTTTAGTACATCCTGAAAATACCCTGCAACCGTACCGCCAATCGCTTCGCCCAGTTTATCTTTAAATTTCTCATCCAAACGGTCTTGCACTTCTTTAACTGCTTTTTCACCCAGACCATAGACTTGAGGGTCGGCTACAAAGTTGGATTCCTGATCCACGACGGCAATGATGGTACACATATTTTCTTTGGTTTGTGGAATGCCCAATTGCTCTGAAATATCGTAAATATCTTTTGCCCAAGCACTACGCTCGCTGACCCGATTCGGAATGAGTTTGCGGATTTGTTCTGCTTCAAGGGTTGGCTCATTGTCCTTAGACCACCATGCGCTATCTCCACAGGCAGCCAAGCTTAATGATAAAGCAAGCACGCTGAAGGATTTCATCAAAGAAGTGAATACAGTGTCTTTCATAGATAGGGAAAACTCGTTCCTAATGGATGAGCCCAAAGGGCAGATGCAGTATACTATGCCAATCGTTAAAGTTAAGAATATATATGTATATTGGTCCCTATCAACTGTCAAATAATTTGATCGTTGCCCCGATGGCAGGCGTCACTGATAGACCCTTTCGCTCACTGTGCAAGTACTTTGGTGCGGGGCATGCGGTCAGTGAAATGATGACCTCTGACAAAACTTTGCGCATGAGTAAAAAGAGTTTGTATCGTGCGAACTTTGATGGGGAACTTGCACCAATTTCTGCACAAATTGCTGGTTCAGACCCGCATGATTTAGCCGAAGCTGCGCGTTATCAAGTCGCCAATGGTGCACAAATTGTTGATATCAATATGGGATGTCCTGCTAAAAAAGTCTGCAATAAATTGGCGGGTTCGGCTTTATTGCAAGATGAAGATTTGGTGGCACGCATTTTAGATACTGTGGTTGCTGCGGTGGATGTGCCTGTGACACTTAAAACCCGTTTAGGTTTTTTGAATGGGCAGGAAAATATTTTGCGGGTTGCCAAACGTGCAGAACAAGCAGGTATTGCTGCACTGGCATTGCATGGGCGTACCCGTGAAGATATGTATTTAAACCGTGCACGTTATTCACTGATTAAAGAAGTGAAAAGTATGCTCAATATTCCTGTGATTGCCAATGGTGATATTGATAGTCCTGAAAAAGCCAAATATGTCTTGGATTATACAGGCGCAGATGCGATTATGATTGGACGTGCTGCGCAAGGACGTCCGTGGATTTTTCGAGAAATCGCACATTATTTAGCAACAGGTGAGCAGCTATCAGCACCGAGCATTGCAGAAGTTCAAAAAGTATTACTCGGACATTTAGCCGAGCTGTATGAGTTTTATGGTGAATATTCAGGTTGTCGCATTTCACGTAAACATATTGCTTGGTACACCAAAGGTTTACGTTCAAGTAATGAATTTCGTCAAAGTATGTATCAAGTAGAAAGTACGGCAGAGCAATATAAAGTAGTGGAAGATTACTTTAATCAGCTACTTGCGCATGGTGAAATCATGAGTGATGTGCAGGTTGAAGCGGTGAACTTATTAGATACAAAATAAAAACCCAACCGTGATACACAGTTGAGTTTTTCGTACGTAAACTTAGCGTGCGTGAATCATTTCCAAAACCAACTGATTAATTAAATCTGCGGCCTCTAATTCACGAATCTGACTGACATTACTGCCTGCCCAAAACGGAGCATAACCTTGCTCGCCTTGTGTGACGGCTGCTGAATGCAACTGTTTTGCAAGATCATACGTATATGGATAGGTGGGCACAGTTAAACGATTTGGTGTATCTACCTGTGTATGCCAATGATTAATTAAACCACGGGCAGAGCGTCCAGAGATGCTGTCGGTCATTTGAGTAATGTTTTGCTGAAATAAAGCTTGTCGATAAGCTGGATTGGCATTGGAACTTTTACATTGCACGAAAGCTGTACCCAGCTGTACCGCAGAAGCGCCCAATTTCAGCATTAACTGTGCTTGCTGACCATTCATAATGCCACCTGCGGCAACCACTGGCAGGGTACAATGTTCACGAATCAGTTGTACTAAATCGCTGGTTTTAATTGCACTATCAAAAGTTTGGTTAAAGATACCCCGATGTCCACCTGCCTCAATGCCTTGGGCGATAATGACATCAATTCCCGCTGCTTCAATGGCTTGAGCTTCGGCTAAGTTGGTTGCTGAAACCATAGTAATGATTCCTGCATCTTTTAAAGCCTGAATTTGATGCGCATGCGGAATCCCGAAGTGAAAACTGACGGCTTGTGGTTTAGTTTCTAGTACAAGATCTAAATATCCATCATGGTCTTTAAAACTTGGATAAATACAATTTAGTTGACTCGGTGCAGTTGCGCCATAGCGTTCAAAGATTGGCTGAAAATGTGCAATCCACGCTTGTGCAGCGACTTCATCTAGTGGACTTGATTCATGGCAAAAGAAATTGACCTGAAATGGAAAATCAGTCAGTTCTTGAGTGCGTAAAATTTGCTCACGTGCAGCATCTACCGTGTTTGCACCTAAACCGAGTGAGCCAAAACCACCTTGATTAGAAACCTCGGCTGCAAGTTCGGGAGTAGAAACGCCAGCCATTGGAGCAAGAAAAATAGGATGCTTTATATTCAGTTGTTCTAATAAGGTCATATTATTTACTCCATGTTTTTATCTACTTTGCCCAACTCTAGGTAGATTGGCAAATCATATCCGTCATTTCTTTATGAAATATTAAGATGAGCGATATCATTAAATTTGCAGATGCTTTCAGGCATAATAAGCCTGATGTATGAATTGATGAGTAAATTAATGAAGCCTTTCGTTTATGGTGGTTTGCTTGTGGTGTGTGGATTAAGTGCGTGTAGCAATCCACAGCAAACTCAAGTAAAAATTGATCCAAAGCAATATCAGGTTCAGGATGCGACTGCATTACAACAGCGTATAGATGCTTTAAATGTCAAATTGGCGCAAGACTTCAAACAATTTAAACAAGTCGAAAATATCGCATTTGCGCATCAATTCCCTTTAGATGTAAATAACTTACAAACTTTGAATCAGCATTTGGTCGCCAGTACTGCTTTAAAGCCGACTAAAATTGCTTATTGCGATATGATGAATGGTTATTTTGCTGAGTTATATCGCTTAGGACATAACAATCTAGATTTTCTTAAAGATGTAAAATTACCGCGTGCAGAGCAGGAAAATTTGGCTGAAAATTTTGCCAATGCAGAATCTTATTATGATTTTATTTTGAATCGTTACACCAGTTACCGCCAAGTACAACAGACCATGGGCTATGGTTGTAATTTAAAAGCGGCGTTATAGTTGCGGCAGGATTTAGGTTTACTAGGGTCTGTTGATATTTCATAAATGGCTTGCGCTGTAGGCTAAAACTGAGCAGATTAGGCATGAAACGCAGGGAATAACGGGTTTATTTTCAAGTTTTATAACGCAATCTGTGAAAGTTTTAGCCACATGAGCAAAAACAAAGCACTGCTTTGTTTGCTGCGCAAGGATACAAGCATATTTTTTGCTGCTATTACGTTATGTGCCAGTCATTTAGAATGAGTAAATTTCCTGTCCCATGCCTTATATCAGCTAAAAAACCTTGCGAGATATATCTCTCATGTCGCAAACATAGACGAATTGTCAACAGACCCTAATTAAATCGTGCTGAATAAAAAACTCCTGAGAACTTGCTCAGGAGTTTTTGTTTTATACAATCAAATTATTGTTGTGCTTTTTCTTTCACATTTGCAGCACCTTGTTCAACCGCACCTGCAGTCGCAGCAGTTGCATCTTTAGCAGCTTGTACAGTCGTATCAGCTGCGTTTTCTGTTGCTGTTGCAACATTGTGTGCAGCATTTTCAGTTGCTTGCGCTGCGTTATCTACCGCAGTTGCTGTAGCAGTAGCAGCTTCATGTGTTGCATCTTTGGCATCATGTGCAGCTTGAGCCGCAGCGTTTTCTAAGTGTTCACCCGTAGTTGCCCCTGTTTCTGGTGCTTTTTCTTTTGCACAACCTACAAGTGCTACAGTGGCAGCAAGACCTAAAGCAATAAGAAGTTTATTCATTATCATGTTTCCTTTTTTTACATCCACTTAAGATGGGATAATGCGAATATAACCAAAAAACAATCAATTTGAAGCTTAAAATTGTTCAAATAATGTAATGGGTTTAGATATTTTTTTGTTGTGTAGATTAGAACGATAAATTAGAGAAAAATATGCCGATGCGATTCATTTTTTCTGATAAGGTGAAATCTTGAGAATGGTTACAGTTTTTATTGTACAGTAATGCCATTCTGTAAGATTGGGATTGTAAAATGCTTAAAAAAGGGATTTATCAACATTATAAAGGGCAATTGTATCAAGTGCTGCATGTGGCTACACACAGTGAAACCCAAGAGAAATTGGTGGTTTATCAATGCTTATATGGCGATTATTCTATTTGGGCTAGACCGCTTGATATGTTCACGGAGAGTATTACTTTGGATGATGACCGTGAACAGGAACGCTTTAAATTGATTCAAGAAGTGTATTAATATTTGAAGTTATTTACCTATTTAAAACGATCCAATCTATTTTTAGATTGGATCGTTATGTGGATGCTCAAAGTTTAATAAAATCAATTATTGAATGGAAATACGGTTAAAGCTTAAATCGTATGCTAAATATTTACTCACAAAAGCTGCTTTATCACTGCGTCTTAATAAGTTGTCATAAATAAATTGTGGTACAGGATGGAATAAATCCCCAGAGCCATTTTCGTAAAATATTTTTAAATAACGTGAAGATGCACTGTATGTCCAGGATGTCACGGCAAGTGTTTTACCCATAAGCAACTCCTTTATTTTTTATATTATTTTTCACAGAATAAATCTGCTTATTTTGAACATAAGTGAAGTGCTTGCTAAAAAGTATTACAGAATTGTAACTTTTGAATATAAGTTTTTTGCGCAACCTAAACGTGCCAAAAACGACAAAACTATTATGAAGCGAAATAAAACACCACATTTAGGATGTGGTGTTTATGCTTTGCACATGAATAGTCATTCATTTAAATAAAATGATTGAAAGACTAGATTTTATAGATGACGACATTGATCTTCTTTGTCACCAGAAACACGGTTTGTGCGGCCAGTCGGTTTTACGCGGTTATCTTCACATTCTAAATTGCCATTCACGCGGTTATTTTTTACAACGATTGAGCCTGAATTATCTTTAAGTTGAATATTGCCATTTACACGGTTTGACGTGAGTTGGATGTTACGCCCATCTTCGAGTTGGATATTGCCATCAATGCGGTTGGCATGTGCATTAACCTGACTAAAGTTTCCTTTAGATTCTAAATTGCCATCAATCGTACTATTTTTAATTGCCGTATGTGAGTTGGAATGCAACATTAGGTTGCCCTTAATAGTCACATGATCAAGAACACATTGTTTATGCACTTTGACATTATCATCAATAGTTCGATTTTTAATGCTGCCATTACAGTTGAAATCAGCTAAAGCTGGCACTGAAAATGCTATTAATGTTGAAAGTAAAAATAATTTTTTCATAGAACAGCCCTCAAAAATAAATCTCACAACTGTTACCGGTACAGATTCGATTGTAGTGTTGTAATGTTTTTACATTTTCTATTCTAGAGATGAAATATGAATAAATAAGGTAGAAAAGGGTGATGTTCTGATTAAAAAAAACCACGCAAAATATGCGTGGTTTTTTTGAGTGGTTTAATCTAAAACTTAGATTTTACCTACTAGGTCGATAGATGGGGCTAAAGTTGCATCACCTTCTTTCCATTTAGCTGGGCATACTTCACCTGGGTGAGCGTGAACGTATTGAGCTGCTTTAACTTTACGAAGAAGTTCTTGAGCATCACGGCCAATACCGCCAGCATTGATTTCAATGATTTGGATTTTACCTTCTGGATCAATTACGAAAGTACCACGGTCAGCAAGACCAGCAGATTCGATTAATACTTCGAAGTTTTTAGAAAGCGTCCAAGTTGGGTCGCCAACCATTACGTATTGGATTTTTTTGATTTCTTCTGAAGAATCGTGCCAAGCTTTGTGCGTGAAGTGAGTGTCAGTAGAAACTGCATAGATTTCAACGCCTAATTTTTGGAATTCTGCGTAGTTGTCTGCAAGGTCACCAAGCTCAGTTGGGCAAACGAAAGTGAAGTCAGCAGGGTAGAAGAATACTACAGACCATTTGCCTTTAAGATCAGCTTCAGTTACTTCAATGAATTGACCGTTGTGGTATGCATTTGCTTTAAATGGTTTAACTTCAGTATTAATTAAGCTCATCATTGTCTCCATGATTAAGGTTTGTATTTCGTTGGCAATAGAGTATCTAATTTTGTTTTATTGCTGAAATGGTATTTTTACATTACTAGCATCGGAAAAACAAATGAGTATGTAAAAAGCGTACACTTTCATCACAGTATTATTGAGTCTTTATTAGGCCTCAAAATGATGATGATTGCATGACAACCTATTTTTCAGGTTCAAATACAACCCATTTCAAGCAATTGGTGAACATACATCTATATGGGGATGCTATTTTGAAATTCAAGGGGGGATTTAAAACTTTTTAAATACGCATTCTAAATCACTGTTCTTTCGCTTAAAGGCATTACAGCGTAAAATACGCGTTTGTGTTTTGGTTAGGAAGCGTATTCTGTGCAGAGTCATTTAAATGTAGACCACCTCGTTTTGGCGCGTGATCGTCATCGTTTAAATCGACTACGAAAAGGCAAAGATGCCAATCCAAAGCAATATCAGGAATTATTTGAAAAATCTAATTTAAAAGTGTTGGAGCGTGCACAGCGCATTCCCAACATTAAGTTGAATCAAGATTTACCTGTGACTCAATCTGCCGAACAGTTGATTACTGCAATTCAGCAACATCAGGTCATTATTGTGGCGGGTGAAACAGGTTCAGGGAAAACTACACAGTTACCACAAATTGCAATGTTGGCAGGTCGTGGTTTAACGGGGTTAATTGGTCATACTCAGCCACGACGTCTTGCTGCGCGTAGTGTATCGCAGCGTATTGCCGAAGAAGTTGGCGAAAAGTTAGGTGAGTCCATCAGCTTTAAAGTTCGTTTTAATGAACAGGGTTCGCAAGATTCAATTGTCCGTTTAATGACCGATGGTATTTTGTTAGCAGAGCTTGCCAATGATCGTTATTTAAATAAATACGACACCATTATTATAGATGAAGCGCATGAGCGTTCTTTAAATATTGACTTCATTATGGGCTATTTAAAGCAACTTTTGCCACGTCGCCCTGATTTAAAAGTCATCATCACTTCTGCAACTTTAGATGTGCAGCGTTTTAGTAACTATTTTAACGGCGCACCTATTTTTGAGGTCGAAGGTCGAAGCTATCCTGTCGAAGTACGTTATCGTCCAATTTCTGAATTAAGCATTGGTGGTAGTGATGATGATGAGTTTGATGACTTTGAAGAAAACTTGCCACGCGCAGTGGTGCAAGCGGTAGAAGAATGCTTTGCCGATGCACAGGAAAAAGGTCATCCTGAACATGCCGATATTCTAATTTTTGCCAGTACTGAACAGGAAATTCGGGAGCTGCAAGAAACCTTGCATAAGCATGGACCGCGTCATACTGAAATTTTACCGTTGTATGCGCGTTTGGCTTTGGCGGAACAACAAAAAATTTTTAATCCTTCAGGTGGTGGTCGTCGCATTATTATTGCCACCAACGTCGCTGAAACCGCACTCACTGTACCCAATATCCGCTATGTGATTGATAGCGGTTTTGCACGTATTTCACGTTATAACTATCGCTCACGGGTGCAGCGTTTACCGATTGAAGCAGTATCTCAGGCAGCAGCGAATCAGCGTAAAGGACGTTGTGGTCGTATTGCACCAGGCGTTTGTATTCGCCTGTATTCAGAAGAAGATTTTTTAAGTCGCCCAGAGTTTACTGAACCTGAAATTAAACGCACCAACTTGGCATCGGTCATTTTACAAATGCAAAGTTTGGGCTTGGGTACGCTCGAAGATTTTGATTTTATTGAGCCGCCAGATCATCGTTTAGTCAATGATGGTCGTAAGCTGTTGATTGAACTGGGTGCGATGATTGAGAAGGGTAAAGCCCCTCTTTTAGACGGAATGAGTAGCTCTGCGACGCAAAAGGGAGACAATCATCCGAATAATTCCACTAAATCCACCGCTAATAAAGGCGAGCTTCAAGGCAGCAGCTTAACCAAAATTGGTCAGCAAATGGCAAAAATGCCGATTGATCCAAGACTGGCACGTATGATTTTAGGCGGTGCGCATTTTGGGGTGTTAAATGAAGTCCTGATTATTGTAGCGGCATTGGCGGTACAAGACCCGCGTGAACGTCCTGCAGACAAACAAATGCAAGCCGATCAAAAACATGCTTTGTTCCGTGAAGCAGATTCTGACTTTTTATTCTATTTAAAATTGTGGGAAACTTTACACGAAAACCGTGATGGCATGAGTGAAAACAAACGTCGTACTTTTGCCCGTCAGCATTTTTTAAGTTGGTTGCGTTTACGTGAATGGAAGAAAACTCATGAACAATTGGTGGATTTGGCGCGTGGCTTAAAACTGTCGTTTAATGAGAAAAAAGCCAGTTATGAAAATCTGCATCGGGCGTTATTAACAGGGTTGCTTTCTTTTATTGCCAATAAAACCGATGAGCGCAATGTGTTTATGGCAGTACGCCAACAAAAAGCACGAATTTTCCCTGCATCGACTTTGCATAAAACCAATACACCGTGGGTCATGGCATTTGAGATGGTAGAAACTTCGCAAGTGTATCTACGCACCTTGGCAAAAATTGAACCTGAATGGATTTTATTGGCTGCACGTGATTTGCTGAAGCATCACTATTTTGAACCACATTGGTCTAAAAAAGCAGGCGTGGTGAATGCCTATGATCAAATTTCGCTGTTTGGTCTAATTATCGAGCCGAAACGTCCTGTCAATTACGAAAAGGTCGATCAGGAAGCCGCCCATGAAATATTCTTACGTGATGCTTTAACCACAGGCAACTTGGGCATTACCCCACCATTTTTAAAACACAACCTGCTTAAACTGGAAGAAGTGGAACGGGTTGAAGATAAATTACGTCGTCGTGATTTAGTTGTTGATGAAGAAACTATTTATCAATTTTATGCCGCCAAAGTACCTGCAGAAGTTGCAAGCCGTCGTTCCTTTGAAGATTGGCGTGCCACAGTAGAGCCGCAAAATCCACGTTATTTATTTGTGGAAGATGATGCACTTTGGCTGAATGATCGTCCGACCACGCAGCAATTTCCTGACTATTTGCGTAATGGTGAGCTGCGCTTGGCGGCCAGTTACCGTTTTGACCCCAGCCATGATGAAGATGGCGCAACCGTTAAAATTCCAGTGCAAGCGTTGGCACAGGTCGATGAAAATATCTGGTCGTGGGGTGTTCTGGGTTGGCGTGAAAATTTAATTGAAGCCTTGCTCAAGACTTTGCCTAAAGATAAGCGTCGTCATTTGGTGCCTATTCCAGACACAGCTCGAAAGTTGCTACAACGTGTTGATGCGGTAAATTTACGCGAGCACATTTTTAGCTTTTTGGCATTTCAATTACGTGCTGAACACATCACCGAAAAAGACTTTAGCTTTGAGCGGGTAGATGCGTATTTATTGCCGTTCATTAAAGTGCTAGATGAAAAAGGGCGGGTGATTGAGCAAGGTCGTGATTTATCTGAATTAAAAGCGCGTTGCCATACCGAAACGCATAGTCCTGTAAAGCAGCTGCACGGAGAATTTCAAACTTTTCCTGAACGATTTGTATTTGAAGCTTCGCAAAAAGTTACGGGCGTAGTGGTTAAGCAATATCAGGCGTTGGTACCAAGCAAAACATTTGCAGAGCTTTTACCAAAAGATGAATCGGGTGTGGTGATTCAAACCTTTAATGATCAGAGTGAGGCGATTCGTCAGCACCGTGAAGGCGTGATTCGTTTGCTATATGTGCAATTGGGTGATTTATCACGCCAATTGAAAAAACAAATTGATAAACCCTTGGCTTTGGCGTATTCGCCTTTGGGTGATAAAGCTCAACTTGAGCAAATGTTGATCTATGCAACATTGCAAAGCATTATTGGTGACTTACCAGTCAACTTGGAAGAGTTTCAAAAGTTGCAGCTTGAGGTAAAAAAGACTTTCCTCAGTCATGGTCAAACCACGCTGCGTATCTTTAATGAAATTTATATTGCATGGCAAGACATCCGCCGTCAGCTTCTTATGCTTGATGAAGCAGTTTTTGCTAAAAATATGGATGATATAGAAGATCAGCTGGACTTAATGCATCTGGCAGACTTTGTGTATAGCAAGCCTGTAGAGGTGTGGAGCGAATATCCGCGCTATTTGAAAGCGTTGTTATTACGTTTAGACCGCTTACCCAATAACTTGCAAAGAGACGATGCTGCCATCGCCCAAATTGACCCTTGGATGGACAAATTGTTTAAACACAAACAAGATGCCCGACTCAAGGAATTGTACTTTATGGTGGAAGAATTACGCATATCGCTGTTCTCTCAACCCATGAAAACCAAAATGCCAATTTCTGCAACTCGGCTGCAAAAAGTATGGGAAAAGCTCGGAATCAGTTAAGATATTAGTAATTTCTAGAAGGAGTTTTACATGGGCATTCGCATTATAGGTACTGGTCTTTATCACCCAGAAGATGTTATTACCAATGAAGAGTTGGTCGAAAGTTTAAATGCTTATGTGGAACAGTATAATCAGCTCAATGCTGACAAAATTGCAGCAGGTGAGCTTGAAGAACGTCGTGGCTCAAGTGCTGACTTTATCGAAAAAGCCTCTGGGGTAAAACGCCGTTACGTGTCAGAAAAAACAGGTATTCTGGACATTAACCGTTTACGTCCAAATTTGCGTGAACGTGGCGATGATGAAATTTCGCTACAAGCAGAATGGGGTGTAATTGCTGCAAAACAAGCCATGCAAAATGCAGGTGTGTCTGCAGAAGATATCGATGTAGTGATTTTGTCTTGCTCAAACTTGCAGCGTGCTTATCCTGCGGTGGCGATTGAAATTCAAACTGCGCTTGGTATTCAAGGTTATGCCTATGACATGAACGTGGCATGTTCTGCTGCGACTTTCGGCATTAAGCAAGCGCATGATGCGATTAAAGCAGGTGCGCGCCGCGTACTGTTGGTGAATGTCGAAATTACCTCAGGTCATAACGATTTCCGTTCACGTGACTGCCACTTTATTTTTGGTGATGTAGCAACCGCTTCAATTTTGGAAGATACTGAAACCAAAGCAGGTTTTGAAATTTTGGACATGAACCTGTTTACTCAGTTCTCGAATAATATCCGTAATAATTTCGGTTTTTTAAACTTAAGTGAAAATGCAGATATTGACGATAAACGCTTCCATCAAGATGGTCGCAAAGTCTTTAAAGAAGTTTGCCCCTTAGTTGCCAAAATGATTACTGCGCAATTAGAAAAGAATCAGATTGCGCCAACCGAGGTGAAGCGTTTCTGGTTGCACCAAGCCAATGCCAGCATGAACGAACTCATTTTGAAATTGGTGGTTGGTAAAGAAGCAGCACAACCAGGTTTAGTACCTATTATTTTAGATGAGTTTGCCAATACTTCTTCGGCAGGGGTAATTATCGCTTTACACCGTACTGCACACGAAGTCGAAAACGGTGAATATGGTGTCTTGTGTTCATTTGGCGCAGGCTATTCAGTTGGCGCGATTTTGGTACAAAAACGTGATGCTGCATAAGCTTTGCCAAACCGTATAAGATCAGCAAACGCCTAAGTACAGGTATTAAAAAGTTCCTTCTCCTTCGGGAGAAGGCTTGGATCATCCGCGATATTCTCTTCACACAGACACATACAGAATAAAAACATCGAAAAACTTTATGAAAAATAATGCTTAGGTTAAGATGGAGCATCTTTTAATAGACCTATTTTGAAAACCTATGCAACCATTTGTTCTATATAACTCAGAGCAACGAAAAAAAGTTGAATTTGTTCCGCGTAAAGAAGGACATATCGACATGTATGTCTGTGGCATGACGGTTTATGATTACTGTCATATCGGGCATGCGCGGGTTATGGTTGCATTTGACTACATCATTCGCTTTTTGCGCAGTCAAGGTTGGAATGTGAAATATGTCCGCAACATTACCGACATTGACGACAAAATTATTAAACGTGCCAATGAAAATGGCGAGAGCATTCAAGCTTTAACAGATCGTTTTATTCAAGCCATGAATGAAGATGCGGCAAACTTAGGCTGTGTTGAACCTGATGCTGCACCACGTGCCACTGAATATATTGATCAAATGCAAAATATGATTGGTAATTTGGTCAATAAAGGCACAGCTTATCCTGCAAGTAATGGCGATGTTTATTTTCAGGTTGAAAAATTTGACAAATATGGCCGTCTTTCAGGTCGCAAGCTAGAAGACATGCAGGCGGGCGCGTCTGAGCGTGTTGATGTTGAAGTCGACAAAAAGCATCCATTTGACTTTGTTTTGTGGAAACATGCCAAAGAAAATGAACCATCTTGGGCTTCGCCGTGGGGCAATGGACGTCCAGGTTGGCACATTGAATGTTCTGCGATGTCGACTTGCTGCTTAGGTAATCATTTTGATATTCATGGTGGTGGTTCAGACTTAATGTTCCCACACCATGAAAATGAAATTGCCCAGTCTGAAGCATCAACAGGTGAGCAGTATGTAAATTACTGGATGCACGTTGGCTTTATTAATGTCGATGGCGAAAAAATGTCGAAGTCATTGGGTAACTTCTTCACCATTCGTGATGTGATGGAAAAATTCCATCCTGAAGTGATCCGCTACTTTATTGTGTCATCGCATTATCGTAGCCCTGTAAACTTCTCCGATGTAGCACTCAAAGAAGCCAAAACCGCATTATCACGTTTCTATCACTCATTTAAAGCTTATCAACAAGCGTACGGTACGCAAACAGTTGAGCAGTTAGATGAGGCTTTGGTGGAACGTTTTAATGCCGCAATGCGAGACGACTTTAATACAGCCGAAGCAATTGCAGTTCTGTTTGAAGTCAATAAAGAGCTGAACCGTTCAGTAAAAGAGCAGCAGGCAGATCAGGCGGCGGTGTACTATTCGACTTTGCGTCATTTGACCAATATTTTAGGTTTGGTGCAGCATGATGTTGACGAATTCCTGAAGTCTGATATTGGTCAGGACGCTTTAGGTTTATCTGAACAAGCCATTGCAGACTTCATTCAGCAACGTCAGGATGCCAAAAAAGCCAAAGATTTCGCCCGTGCTGATGAAATTCGTCAGTCTTTGCTCGATCAAGGTGTGGTCTTGGAAGATACCCGTCAAGGTACAGTATGGCGTCGTGCTGATTAATTGAGCACTTGGGAGCATAGAGAGTTGACAGTTGTATGAAATTCTCTATAATTCACTTCCATATTGCGGGAATAGCTCAGTTGGTAGAGCACAACCTTGCCAAGGTTGGGGTCGCGAGTTCGAGTCTCGTTTCCCGCTCCAAAATTTTAAAAAACGCTTATCGAAAGATAAGCGTTTTTTTATGGCTGTTTGTTACAGCTTGCTTGCAGTCAGCTTTATAGATGGGTTTGATCCATAATTTTTAGAGCATTTTCGTTGAAATATGCTTCTGAGCTAGTTCTATCTTTAGCTTTATCTGCAACTTTGAATCAATAAAATAAATAGTCTAAGCTCAAATATGATTGTTTTTCATTTGAAACTCGAGTCAAAAAGCGAGTTAATTAAAACAGCATACAAAAATGCGTTAAAACAAAAAACACACGCAGAATCAAAGTGTAGAATTGCATAGATATGCTAAAATTGCGAAAATTAAATGTGCTTCAATAAATCACTTTTATTGAGGTGTAGAAAATACTCAATTTAAGTTGAACGTTGAATGCCAAACATGTCAAATACCATTGATTTCCAATCTGTAGCCTTAGACACTTTAAGAATAGAAGAACAAGCATTACAAGTCTTGGCGACGCAAATTGATCAGCGTTTTAGCCGTGCCTGCGAAATCATGTTGCATTGCAAAGGGCGTGTTGTGGTCACAGGTATGGGAAAATCAGGTCATATTGGTCGTAAAATGGCTGCGACGTTTGCCTCTACAGGCACGCCGTCTTTCTTTATGCACCCGGGTGAAGCAGGGCATGGTGATTTGGGAATGCTGGTACGGGGTGATGTTTTAATTGCCATTTCCAACTCCGGCAAAAGTGATGAAATTATGATGTTGATGCCACTCATCAAACATCTGGAAGTTCCTCTAATCACAATTAGCGGTGATGATCGCGGGCCGATGCCACAAAATGCTGATGTCGCTTTAACATTAGGCAATATTCAGGAAGCTTGTCCACTTGGTTTAGCACCAACCTCAAGTACGACTGCAACCTTGGCATTAGGTGATGCATTGGCTGTAGCGTTACTTGATGCACGTGGTTTTACTGCCGATGATTTTGCTCGTTCACATCCTGCAGGCGCTTTGGGTAAGCGCCTGTTATTGCATGTGAAACATTTGATGCATACCGGTACAGAATTACCTAAAGTTGCACCAGATACACCAATGAACAAAGTGTTATACGAAATTTCAAACAAACGTCTAGGTTTAACCACAATTGTCGATGAAAATGACGTCTTGTTAGGCATTTTCACCGATGGTGATTTACGACGTTTAATTGATAAACAACAGGGCTTTGATGTGAATTTACAAGTTGGGCAAGTGATGACTCAACATCCTGCAACGATTTCACAAGAAGCACGTGCAGTTGAAGCTTTAGAGCAATTACGTGACCGTAAAATCAATCAGTTTGTGGTGGTGGATGATGCCAATAAAGTCATTGGTGTGATCAGTATGCATGACTTGATTCAAGCAGGGGTAAACTAAACAATGGCATCTTATATTTTATTAGAGCAAGCGCGTCATATTGAAGCTTTGGTTTTAGATGTCGATGGAATTCTAAGTGATGGTTTTGTCACCTTAACCAACAGCGGTGATGAAATTAAATCATTCGATATTCGTGATGGTTTAGGTATGAAACTGGTGCAACAAGCAGGTGTTAAAGTCATTATCATCACGGGTCGTAAAAGTAATATTGTCGAAAAACGCATGTCCGATTTAGGTGTAGATTTGGTCTACCAAGGACGTGAAGATAAAGGCACTGCATTGCAGGAAGCCTGTGCCAAGTTAGGTTTATCACCTGCAGATTGTCTCTATATGGGCGATGACTGGCCTGATCTTTCAGCGTTTTCGATTGCAGGGATGAAAGTCACAGTGCCAAATGGACATATTGAAGTGCGTCGTCGTGCCGATTTAGTCACACAGGCCATGGGTGGGCGCGGTGCGGTACGTGAAATCTGCGATATGATTTTAACCGCCAAAGGTGTGTACCAAAGCTTACTTGAAAAATATCTCAGCATCCCTCATTAATTAAGTCATACATTCAAAGGTTTGAGTTACAGCCCCACTTATGGATACTAAAGTTTTATACGTTACTGCGATTGCAATTGCAGCTGTAAGTGGTGGTTATTACTATTACAGCGGTAAAGGCAAAAAACTGGAAACTGACGCTGCTCGCTCTATGACTTATAGTGCAGAGCAAATTCATCTGACCCAAACAGATGAGCAGGGCAATTTATATGTGCGTGCGCAAATTGACCGTTTAGAGCAAGACATGCAGCAAAAAACCTCTAAGCTGGAAAATTTGAATGCCTCTATGTATAAAGCGGGCGCGGTGGATGCCACTTTTTTTGCTAAACAGGCACAAGGTTTTAATGACAATGAAAAGGTTGTGTTGTCAGATCAAGTGCTAGCAACCAAGTTACTCGCTCAAGGCAAACTGACGCTTGAAACAGTCGAGTTGAATGTGTTTCCTAAAACACGTGAAATCAGTACCGAAAAACAAGTGACTGTACAATCTCCACAGGCTGATTTTATCAGTCAGGGCTTAAAAGCCAATTTAAATGACGGGCAATACGAATTTTTTAATATTCGAGGAAAGTATGAACCATAAATCTAAGCTTACAGCTCCTAAAGCGTTGATAAAACAAGCAGCACTTGTGGGCTTGGCGGTGCTTTCATCGGCAGGTGCATGGGCAATTCCGTCAGACCGCAGTCAGCCTATTACTTTATTGGCAGACCGTGCGACCTTTAGTGAACGTACTGGCGTCACCACTTATACAGGCAATGTGGTGATTGAACAGGGCACCATGAAACTGCAGGCAGATTCGATTGTTGCTAATCTGAACAGCAAAAAAGAAATTAGTGTCATTACGGCAACGGGCAGACCTGCGCAATTCCAGCAAAAGACTGATCCAGCCAAAGGGCTTGCCAAAGGTCAGGCGCAAAAGATTGTTTACAATGCTGAAACAGGCATTATCACCTTAACGGGTGGCGCACTTTTAGAGCAAGATGGAGCCAGTATTCGTGGTAATACCTTACGTTATAGTATGAACAAAGGCGATGTTGAAGCGATTGGTACACCGAACAAAACTGGTTCTGAAGCGGGTCGTGTAAAAATTGTGATTCCACCATCAAGTTCAAAATCATTCCCGGGAGCGCGTGATTAATGGATCAAACGAGCGCAGCACAGGACAGCGTCCAGCACGGTCAGCAGACTTTGTGTATTAAGCATTTAGCCAAAAACTATAATAAGCGCTGGGTGGTTAAAGACGTTTCATTTGAAATGAAAAGTGGTGAAATTGTCGGGTTACTTGGGCCGAACGGTGCGGGTAAAACCACCAGTTTCTACATGGTTGTGGGTTTGGTGCGTATGGATAAAGGCGAAATCCATTTAGATCAACTGGATTTATCTGACCTTGCCATGCATGAACGTGCGCGTAAGGGGATTGGTTATTTACCGCAAGAAGCCTCTATTTTCAGAAAGCTGACCATCGCTGAAAATATTATGGCTATTTTAGAAACCCGCAAAGATTTAAATAAACAGCAACGTCAGCAGCGTTTATCAGAATTGCTGGCAGATTTTAAAATCACGCATATTAAAGATTCATTAGGGATGAGTGTGTCGGGTGGCGAACGCCGTCGTGCAGAAATTGCCCGTGCTTTGGCAGCAGACCCTAAATTTATGTTGTTAGATGAGCCTTTTGCAGGGGTCGATCCTATTTCTGTCGGTGATATTAAAGATATCATTCGTACCTTAAAAGATCGTGACATTGGCGTATTAATTACCGACCATAACGTCCGTGATACTTTAGCCATTTGTGAACGTGCTTATATTGTTAGCGAAGGTTCAGTCATTGCAGAGGGTACACCGCAAGAAATTCTGGAAAATGAAATTGTGCGTGAAGTTTATTTGGGTGAAGACTTTTTTGTTTAAAGCTTGAATGTTCTAACCGTTATTGGTTTTCGTATGCTTACTGCATAAGTTGTAGAACAGAAAGTCGTGTAAACATTATTTAACCTTCTATACCTTTGAGGATAGAAGGTTTTTTTATGGTGGTTATCAGTCCAAATAAGCTATAACTCTAAATACGTTAGAGCGCTAAACACGTTATAATTATCAGGTTTTTATTTAACTGGTTGATTGATCTGGAGTGTTATGCCATTTACCATTGCTGCGCCCATCACTTTTGAAGAAGAAATTAAAAAAAGTCGATTTCAGGCAATTGCTGTGCCTGTAGATAATGAGCAAGCGGTAAAAACTTTTTTGGAACAGCAGCGTGATTCATCTACCACACATCAATGTTGGGCATGGAAAATCGGGCATCAATTACGTTTTAATGATGATGGCGAACCTTCAGGTACGGCAGGACGTCCTATTTTAGCCACGATTGAAGGCAATGAGTTGACTAATGTTTTGGTGTTGGTGAATCGTTGGTACGGCGGCATTAAATTGGGCACAGGCGGCTTGGTACGTGCCTATGGGGGATGTGCAGGGCAATGTTTGGCTCTAGCAGAAAAAATAGAACTGATTGAAAAAAAGACCGTGCAATTTTCCTGTCATTTTAATGAGTGGGCAATTTTACAATACGAGCTAAATAGTCAGCAGATTGAGTACAGCGAAGACTACACCGCCGAAGGCGTGTTGGTAAAGGCATTCATGCAAGTCGATCAAATAGACCCTTTAAAACTAAAATTACAAGATATTAGCCGTGGGCGTGAACAACTCAAAATCCTTGAGGATGATCAAGATGACTGAAGCAAATTCACCTGATCCATTATCGAAGTACCGTGAGCAGCATAAACACCGTTTAAACTACATGCCGTGGTTATATTGGTCATTAAAACCTAAACATCGTGCTTGGGCAGAAGCTTGGCAGCAGGAATATCAAGCTTATTTAATGGCAATGGAAACGGTAGAGATTGGCAAAAACTGTTTTATTTCACCATTGGCACATATTTTTGCAGAACCAGGACGTAAAATCAGTATTGGCGATAATACCTTTATTGCAGCCGATTGTACTTTGCATGGCCCTTTAGAAATTGGCAATGAAGTCGCGATTAATCACCACTGTATTTTAGATGGTGGCAGAGTTGGAATTAAGCTTCATGATCAGGTGCGTATCGCAGCATATTGTCATTTATATGCATTTGATCATGGCATGGCTTTGGATCAGCCCATTTATCAGCAAGCGGTGCGTTCACAGGGCATTGAAGTTGGTAAGGATGTTTGGTTAGGTGCGCATGTTGGTGTTAAAGATGGGGTGAAGATTGCGGCACATGCAGTCGTTGGTATGAATAGCATGGTCACCAAAGATGTTCAGGAGCGGGAAATTGTGGTAGGAAACCCTGCCAAATTGATTCGTTATCGTGAGTAAATACGATGCAGCAAGGCTAAATCTTTAAACTTCATTACATTTTTTCATGTCCCTGCAACACGAGTTGTGTTAAGTTAAAAATAACAACTAAAAAATAGCCTGCAAAAGGCAGTAAGAGAGGCAATAATGAAACGTGTAATTGCTTGTATTGATTCTTCGCCTTGTATTAATGCGCTTGCTGAAGCTGCTGCGTGGATTGCAACACAAACTCAACGTGAATTGGTGTTATTACAAGTTTTGGATTATTACCCCGCCAGTTATCATTTGGGGGAAATTAGTGGCGTGATTGGTTTTGAAAGTAATGCCATGTTACTCAAAGAATTAGCCGAATTAGAACAAAAACAAAGTGAATTAGCACTCGATTATAGCAACAATTTATTGCAGCACATTTCCAGTATGATTCAGGAAAAGTTCGGCATTGTACCTACCCACATTCAAGAAAAAGGCGACTTTTTAGAACAAAGTTTTAGTGTGCTGAACGAAGAAGATATTGTGGTGATTGGACGTGTGGGCGAGAAATCTGCTGAACGCAATAAGGCATTAGGCAGTAATGTCGAAAACTTTATTCGTGGTGCAAATTGTACTGTGATGACTGTCGGAGAGCATTTTAAAGCACCAAACCGTTTTATTTTTGCTTATGAATATTCCCCAACTTGTATCAAAATGATGAAGCGAATTGCACAAAGTGATTTGCTTAAATTATTGCAATGTCATTTGCTCTATGTCGGTGATCACCCAGAAGTTTTAAATGAACCTGCAGATTTTTTAACTTCAGCGGGTTTAGATGTGGTGGTGGAATATCGTTATGGCGATGTGGCTGAAAATATCTTAGATTATCAACGTGAACATGGTATTCAGTTGATTGTACTGGGGGCATTTAGTCACAGTAAAATTCACCAATTTTTCTTGGGAAGCATTACCACCAATATTTTCCGTAACTCAACTGTTCCTTTGTTGGTGGCAAAGTAAAAATCGTAAATGATTCAAAAAAGATCATTTCAAAAGATTGTTTAGTTGAACTGATGTAAATGCTTGCTGACTGTCCATGGTTATCCGCATAATTTGTGGATAACTGTATGGACAGTATATGTAACATTATAATATATAATGTAAAATTGCTTTAGGTTGTTTTTTAACCTTGTGTGGACTTTACTTTACAATCGCTAAAGCAAAGCCATCATGTCCTTTGCTGCCTACAGTTTGTAATGCTGTGCACGATAAAATTCGCGAATGATTTTGCATGGCTTTGAACATGTCACGAATCCCTTCAATGCTTGGTTTGTGATTGTCAGGATTTAAAATTTCCCCTGCACGAATTACATTGTCTAAAAAGATAATTGTACCTGAGCGTGAAAGTTTAAGACTCAGTTCCAAATATTCAGGATAGCTTTGTTTGTCGGCATCAATAAAAATAAAATCAAAAGCTTCAGTATCTTCTGGCAGAGCTTTTAGAATTTCTGCAGCACGACCAACTTTTAATTCAACCTTTTGTTTTAATTGAGCGCGGTCAATATTTTCCTGTCCCAAAGCTGCATGGGTATCACGTCCTTCAATCGTGAGTATATAACCATCTTCAGGCAGCGCACGTGCTAGCCACATTGTGCTATAAGCTGCGAATGTGCCCAATTCCAACACACGTTTGCATTGATTCATTTGAATGAGCATTTGTAGCAACATGCCCTGATTTGCCGCAACAGCAAGGTGATCTGGAAAACCTTTGGCATCGGTATTTTCTAAAGTTTGCGTCAAAACTGGGTCTTCGGGAATTAAATGTGATTCGATATAGTGATCGATATCCGTCCACATTTGTTGCATAGCGTGCTCACCTTTGTTGCGATGTGTGCATTGTAAACTTTTCTGCTCAGAGTGCAATTTATTCGCGGAATGGAGCAGGTGATAATCTATTTCGCAATAAAAAAAGAGGTCAATTTGACCTCTTTAGGATTTAATTCTAAACAACACTGAATTAGAAATTACACATAGATGAATGGCGGCTTAAATCTGGCCCCCAAGTTCGATAACCTTGTGTATCAATATGAATTTGTCCTGAAGCGTATAAGCCTAAGCCCATGTTTAAACTTTGACCATATTGCTGCCAGAACTGACACAGTCTGTATTTGGTACTTTCAATATAGGCATAGTCTTCGGCATTCGGGAATTGTGGCCCAATTCTAAAATCAATGGCTGAGTTAAATAAGTGACGCGATGAGTTCGCACCACCTGCACATTGATTCAGTGGTAAATCTCGATAGACAGAAGTGACTTCAAAATCAGTTAAGACTTTAGAGGCGACCAAATATTTAAATACACGCAAGGTAGGCACCTGATTTTGCCACAATTCACGACTTGGAATCATAAATTGCGAACGTCCACAGCGTTGCCAGTCACGTGCGGTACGCATTAATTCAAAACTTGGAATAATATTGCCAACACCGTTGTGTTCCAAGAAGCGTTCATATTCACGAACTTGGCGTAAATTGTCACTCACTGCCACCCATGCATTATACGAATAAGGCACAATTTTAGGTGCTACCTGACGCTCATAGGTGATTTTTTCTTGAGGAATGAAAATTCGTTTTCCATCGGGCGTGGTGATCGTTGTTGTTCTGTTTGGGGTTGAACTACAGGCAACCAAGATAACGGGAACAATGCTGAACGAAAACAGCGCCTTGAAAAATTTCTTCATTAGGCAAATCAGATATTTATTTAAAGTGGCAGTATTCTAATCGAAAATGCTGGTTAAAATTTGAAAATATTGCAATCAAATGTGTGTTTTAGGTATAAAAAAAGATCAGCACAGGACTGATCTTTTTCACAACAAGACGAACTTACTTTTCTAAGTATTGTAATTTGTCTGGTTTGCCATTCCATTCTTCACGATCAGCAGGTTGATCGCCAATTTGTGTAATGTTTGGCCAAGTCTGTGAAAGTTCAGCATTTAGCTCGATAAACACTTCCTGACCTTCTGGTAATTCATCTTCAGAGAAAATAGCGTTGGCAGGACACTCTGGTTCACATAATGCACAGTCGATACATTCGTCTGGATTAATGACAAGGAAGTTCGGACCCTCGTAGAAGCAGTCTACAGGACAAACTTCAACGCAGTCTTGATATTTACATTTAATACAGTTTTCAGTGACAACAAATGTCATGGCGACAGCTACCTAAAAATATGGTTCTAATTCAGAATAGTCTATTTTAGGCAAAAATCACTACAACTAACAATCGCTTTTACTGATATTTGATATAGACAGTGCTGCTAAATTTGATAAAAGGGGGATAAAACCATCAAAAAAACTTATAAATGACAAAGACTCTCAATTGAGAGTCTTTGTTTAGCTCAAATTTTTTAGAAATAACAGCGGCTAAGCGTTCAATTGTTCCTTTAAAGCATACAATTGTTCCAGCGCTTGTCGTGGCGTTAAATTATCGACATCTATACTGCGTAATAAATCTAAAGCAGGTGATGGTTTTTCTACCTCTATTACACGTTCAATCACTTCTGGTTCAGCTGAGCTTGTTGCTGGTGCAAATAGGTCATCTTGAACGGCTAAATTGACATTTTTGTGCTGCTGTTTTTCTAAAATTCTTAAACGGTTTTGCGCTTCTTTAATCACATTGGCTGGAATGCCTGCCAATTTTGCCACTTGCAAACCGTGACTTTGGCTTGCAGGACCTTGTTGAACTTTGTGCAAGAGAATCAGGTTGCCATTCATTTCTTTGGCGGTTACGTGGTAGTTATCCACCCCAGATTCTTTGCTTAATTCGGTCAATTCAAAATAATGCGTTGCAAATAGGCATAAACATTTGATGCGTTTGCTTAAATCCAACACACATGCCCATGCCAAAGATAAGCCATCGTAGGTACTGGTTCCGCGACCAACTTCATCCATCAGCACCAAAGACTGTGAGGTTGCATGGTGTAAAATTTGTGAAGTCTCAGTCATTTCGACCATAAAGGTCGATTTACCTGTCGATAAATCATCGGCAGAACCAATACGGGTAAACACGCGATCAATAGGACCTAATACGGCTGTTTGGGCAGGCACATAACTACCACAATAGCCAAGTAGGGCAATGAGTGCGGTTTGACGCATATACGTTGATTTACCGCCCATATTCGGGCCAGTAATAATTGCCAAACGATGATTGTAGTCGAGTAAAGTATCATTCGGTGTAAAGGCGGTTTTACTCAAGGCCTCAACAACAGGATGACGTCCTGCAGTAATTTTAATTCCAATTTCAGGGCTATATTCAGGGCGTGCCCAATTGCGTAAACGTGCTTGATGGGCAAAGTTTGCCAATAGATCAATTTGTGCAATCGCGCTGCTCATCATTTGTAATTGAGCAATGTCTTGGCGTAATTCATCCAATAGCATTTCAAATAGCATCTTTTCACGGGCTAAAGCACGGGACTCGCTAGACAGGACTTTATCTTCAAAACTTTTTAGCTCTGGGGTGATGTAGCGTTCTGCATTTTTTAAAGTTTGACGACGGATATAGTGTTCAGGTGCTTGCTCGGCTTGGGCGCGAGTGAGTTCAATGTAGTAACCACTGACACGGTTGTAGCCAATTTTTAACGTTGGGATACCGCTTTCTTGGCGCTCTTTGACTTCTAAATCAATCAGGAATTGCCCCGCATGATCACGGATTTTGCGTAGTTCATCGAGTTCACTGTCAAAACCCTCTGCAATGACATTGCCATCACGCAATAGTACAGGTGGGTTTTCTACAATTGCCTGCATCAGCCGTTGATGCAGTCCATGAAAATCGCCCAGTTCTTCATTCAGGTTTTGAATGAGTGCGGATTGTTGTGCAGAAACAATGGGCTGTAAGGCATGACGCAAATAGGGAATTTGCGCACAGGCCTGACGTAGTTGTACCAAATCACGTGGGCGTGCGCTACCGAGTGCGACACGACTCAGCACACGTTCAATATCACTAATTTCTTTCAGTACCAAACGCACAGGCGACTCATGGTAACCTTGTATTAAGGCTTGAATTGCATCCAGTCTTGCATCTAACAATGCCGTGTCACGCAAAGGTTGCATCAAGGTACGACTCAGTAAACGGCTACCCATGGCAGTTTGGCAATCGTTAATCAGTTGGAATAAAGAAGTGCCGTGTTCAAATAATGGTTCAACCAATTCCAAATTACGTCGGGTCACAGGATCAAGCGCAATAAAATCGCTGCTTTGTTCTAATTGAATACTGCGAATATGTGGTAAAGCCGTTTTTTGGGTTTCTTTGGCGTAGTGTATTAACGCTGCCGCTGCTGCTTTGGCTAAGGGCAAATGATCAATACCAAAACCTGAAAGTGACGATACAGCAAATTGATCACAAAGCGTTTTTTGTGCATTGTTCAGGTTGAAATCGACATTTGGGCGTTTGGTCACAGGGCAGTCAAGCTGCTTTTTAACCTGTTCAATAATATTCGGATCGACAATATCTTCATCGACCACAATTTCGCTTGGCATTAAACGAGAAAGTTCAATCGCGAGTTGTTCAGGCAAATAATCCATTTGCTGAACTTTAAAAATCCCTGCACTTAAATCCAGCAATGCGATACCAATTTGGTTTTGCTGTAAGCATAAAGAGACCAAGTTGGAAGATTGATGACTGTTGAGCAAGGCATCATCGGTGAGCGTGCCTGGGGTGATAATCCGTACTACTCCACGCTCTACAGGACCTTTGCCTGTCACCTCGCCAATTTGCTCACAAATTACCACGGTTTCGCCTTTTTTGACCAAGCGAGCGAGATAACCTTCAGCAGCATGATATGGCACGCCCGCCATTGGAATAGGTTTGCCACTAGTTTTACCACGGTGGGTGAGGGTAATGCCTAAAAGTTTGGCAGCTTTGTGTGCATCATCAAAAAATAATTCGTAGAAATCGCCCATGCGATAGAACATTAAAGAATGTGGATGTTCCATCTTCACCCGTAAGTATTGCTGCATCATTGGAGTGTGTGAAGATAGATCAGCCATGATTTCTGTCATGTTCATGCAGTTGAAGTCCTTTAATTTGAAGCGTAATTTAAGTGTAAGTATGTGACTAGCTTATTTTACGCCATCTTAGTCAAATTAGTGAACCTGCATGTCATTGTTGCTCGCTCTCTAACGAGTCGAACATCGAGCGGTTTAAGCTTTTAAATGGATAATATTCAATTGATCTGGTGTGTTAGTGAGCACACAGCCATAAAAAATATCGCCCATAAAATCTAAACCGACAGTTTCAAAAATGATATCGCATAGCTCAAAGAGCTTAGCTGTTGAAAATGTATGATTTGCGAAGTTAAAAGTGAAAATTATTGTGTCATTTGGCTGAATTTTACTGAGTTTTTCGTGTAATTCATCGTTATAAAAAGCATCGAAATTTGATTGTTTTCTATGGATTCATTTAGAAAGTAGTGCATGTTGTAACATTATGCTTTGCATGGTCTTATTTCTAGCTAAAGCCGTACTTTGGAAAAACTTCATCACAATCAAAGTAAAAAAAGCCATCATCTTTTCAGATCATGGCAAGCTATTATTCAAACTCAAGCTATGTAGAATTTAAAAATTCAAACTATATGACACGCCCAAAATATTTTGGCTCATGCTTAAATTGGCTTCGCCACCACCAAAATCAGCGGGGATAGAGTTGTTACCTTGCACTGTTTCTTTGAGTGCGTGTGTATAAGCCACACTTACATTTTGTTGATCATCGAGTCGCCAAGTTGCACCAACACTTAAATGCTCTTGTACCACACCTGGTGCCAAAATATTTAGGAAGGTTTGATCATTTTTAACAGGCTGATCGTTATAGCTATAACCCGCACGTAAAGTCAGTTTTTCTGAGGCTTGATAAGTCGCTGAAATTTTATAGACATTGATGTCATCCCATCCAAAACCAGGACCTTGTGTTGTGCCAAATTTATTGTTTGCGAATAATTGATCCAGTTTATTGCCAACAGAATCTACATCTGAATAATTAATGCGTAAGTAATCTGTCGCGACTGATAAAGCAGGGGTAAGTTGATAATTTAAACCTACACCATAGCTTTCAGGTACGTCAAAATCACCTTGTTTGGCAAATAAACCTTCATATTTCTTAAAGCGGCTGGCATTAATTTTAGATGAATAGCTTGCACCAAGGGTCAGTTTATCATTTGGTTTTGCCGACCAGCCAATACGTGCACCTACGCCGTATGAATCGTCATTGCCACGATCGCTAATTGCCGCACCGTTTGACGAAGCACCACCAAAGACATCACCAGCAAAACCTTGTGCACTAAAACGTTGATATAAAATATTTGCAGCCAAGGCTATAGATTGATTTTCTGCATATTTCCAAGATAAAGCAGGTGAAATAAAGGCTTGGGTTAATGAAATACCTGCGCTTCCTGTATTATCATAAACTGCATAAGGATTATTTTTATAATTGGTATTCATGCCACCATTGCCATAAACCGCAATACCCGCAGTGACTTGTTCATTCACTGGGTGAACATAACCTAGATCTGGAATTACAAAGTATTTACGGCTATTGCCATCATACTGACCATTTGCTCCATAACCATTTCCTGTAATTTCAGACTCACGATCTGGAGAGAAAATAGTTAAACCAGCATCAACACGCTTACCTAACCAGCTCAAACCCGCTGGGTTGCTTGCAATAGTCAAACTGTCCTGAAAATTAGCAATGGCTGTGCCTGCATTTCCTTGAGATTTTACACTATATGCATGCATGAAATATCCTGTTGTTGCAAAAGCAGATGTTGAAAACAAAGGTGCGATAACAGCAATTGAGATAAAAGAAGATAGATATTTCATGAGAATATAGATCGAGTAAAAACAATATATGCGTCAGTATATTGAAAAGTTGTATTCTTGTATTTGAATATAAATTCATATCTTTATTCTATTTTTGAATATAGATCTATGAAACAGCAAGGGTATTCATTCTATATGTATATCAAAATGATGCTTCAACTCTTTTGACCAAAGAAGCTCCCTTGGGAACTTCTTTATTGTTTTTCATTGCTTTAATTCATCATCATAAAGTGCTTTATGCCAAGTTTTCTAACACAAATTGTGGCGATTTAATAAATAATCGAATCAATGCTTGAGCAGAACTCGACGGTTGACGGACACCACGTTCCCAACTTTCTAAAGTTCGGGCAGAGATACACAATTTTGCCGCAAGTTCAGTTTGTGAAATATTCATTTTTTGCCGAACTTTAATGATCTGTTGTGCTAAATCCAAACAAGCCGTTTGCTCTACAGTATGATTCACATGATTATGACTGTGTTGAAGCAGATGCATAGTTATCTCCTCCTTAGGGTCGAATAAACAAGTCAATGAGTTATTAAAATAAGTATTGTCCTACAGCTGCATAAATTTGATACTGCAAAATTTACACTTTAGAGTGAAGCAAAGATGGCAACACTGTAAGAAATGATAAGAAAATTCAAGAGTCAAAGTGGGGCGGGGCACGACCTTGTGGCAGAACAAAAAGCGGCTCAGTTTGAAATAGTGTTGGTGTAAACGATGTTTTAAAAGACAAAACCCGAATTTGCGTTCGGACTAAAATTGGTCTGATTTTGTTTTCAAATAATGGTAGTGCAAAACTATAAACTAGACAGTATTCACATTCATGATCTGTATGCGCCGCATCTTCAGATGATGCATGTTCGTGTGAACTTTCAAGTCCGAATGCAACATGAGTCGCAGTTTCATGGTGTGTAGATGAATACGAAGAATGGGGTGCGGTGCGTTCTAAAAATAATGCTTGGGCAATAGTTTCACAGACAGAGGAAAAATGTTGTTTCTCTGGTAATAAAGGCTGTAGGAACACAGCGACTTGTAACAAGATTGCAAATAATCCTAGCAATCTGCCCCACATCATAAACACTGTATCAATCTTTTATTCAATTTATTCATGTAATACTATAACAAAAATGACAATGATAAATATTGAAGTATTACACGAAGTTTTAATTAATATTTAACCTAATATTGAGCATTATTTGAGCATTCAACAGACCCTAGTATCATCTTGTAAAAGAAACTGTCGGAAAACCTGCTTCCAGCCAAGCTTGCATACCACCTTGCATTGAATAGACTTTCTCGAAACCCATTCTTTGTAAGGCTTGAGTGGCAAGTGCAGAACGCGCACCAGTACCACAAAGTAAGTAAATATCTCGTTCAGCCAGATTGGTAAGAGCACGTTCAACATCGCAATAGTGGTTTACTACAGGGTGTTGTGCAATTTTCATTTCTAACATGCCGCGTGGAAAATTCACTGCACGGTCTATTGCACAAGCCTGATGTTCTTCAGGTTCTCGTACATCAATCAAAATAATATCGGGATGTTGCAAATATTTTTCATGCAATTCTTGCACGCTAATTTCTGTAATTTCACTTTTGGCTTCAGTGATTAGTTGATCTGGTGTTTTCATTCATCCACACTCATTTATTTTGAGTTTATATAATATAATATTATATATTTAATAAGATTTTATTATTGTTAGGAAATGTGTCTGATCGAATATCGTTGTGATTTTCTATAAAAACATTTTAAATCAGGTGTTTAAATCCTAATAAAATTTAAGTCATCAATTGATCAAAAAGTCATATCTTATTCAACTATAAGGTATATACTAGATCTAACACTTTTGTTCGATTGTTCAGGGGACGTCAAATGCCTGCAAGATTTTTTGGAATTTTTCTGGGTTTAATTGCAGCGGTATTAATCATTGGTGGATTATTCATCAATATGATCAGTGGTGAAGCTACCGTCGTGGAATACTGGATTTTATTGTTGCTTCCATGTTTTGGTATTCCAATTTTGTCTGCAGTGTGCCTAAAAGAAATAGACTAAGCACAAAAGTATAAGTTTTCTTTACATTAAAATTGATAGATGATTCATCGCATTTAATTTTAATGATCCAAAAGCCCATGCGATCATGGGTTTTTGTGTTTACAGCAAAACAGTTGGTTTTGAGTTTTATTTGAATATTTGCAAAGCAGCGTTGCAGAATTGGGCTGTTCAGCAGCCTAGTCATAGTTAAATGCTATTAAAATCTAAAGACAATATTTAAGTTTAATAACATGTAAGCATTCCATTATCAGGTATTGCCAATCAATGTTCATTTTGGCGTAGGTCATCTGCAAAAAATTCAAGAGATTTTACGATCTTATACCTATAGGCGTATTTTAACTATTGCCACTGCAGGGCAAAAAGCCGCAGGCGAGCGTTTATTGGCACTAATCCAAGACATGGCTGTAGCGGTCTATCCTCATGCGGTGATGCATGTGCCAAAAGAAGTTGCCGATCAAGCCATTCAAGATGTGCAGCGTTTAAAGGTCGATTGCTGTTTGGCACTCGGCGGTGCTCTGCGATTGGTTTAGCCAAAGCAATTGCTTTAGAAACCCATTTACCGATTATTGCAATTCCGACCACTTATGCAGGTAGTGAAATGACTGCGGTGTATGGCATCACCGGAAACCAGCTGAAAACCACAGGCAAAGCAGCTCAAGTTTTGCCTAAAGTAGTGATTTATGATCCTGAATTGACACTCAACTTACCCACTGAAATTTCGGTATGTTCGGGTATGAATGCGATGGCACATGCAGTTGCGGCATTATATGCACAGGATAAAAATCCCATTGTAAGTTTAATGGCGCTAGAGGCGATTACTCAACTGGCACAGGCTTTACCTGAAATTGTGCAAGCGCCTCATAATATGCAGGCACGTGAACATGCTTTATATGGCGCATGGTTGGCAGGTGTGTGTTTGGGTTCGGTGGGTATGGCAATTCATCATAAAATTTGCCATAGCTTGGGCGGACGCTATCAGTTACCACATGCGCAAACCCACGCCATTGTGTTGGCGTATTCAGTGCATTACAACCGACATGCAGATATTGCTGCAATGAATCAACTGGCAGCGGCTTTAAATGTGTCAGATCGGGAACAGTTAGGCTGGGCGATTTATCAGCTTAACCAAAAATTGAATATTCCAATGGCACTTAAAGATTTAGGATTACCCGAAACAGCACCTGCCCAAGTGGCACGTATTATCTGTGATAGTCCATATTATAATCCACGTGAATATGACTATGCCGAATTAGAGGCTTTATTGACCAAAGCCTATTGGGGACAAGCACCGCTATAATGCTGCTAAAAAATAGCATGATAGATAAAAAACCGAAGCCACTTAGACTTCGGTTTTTTATTTGCCGTGACGGATTACGGTTTATACAAGCCTAAATCTTGCAAATGTAATCTAAGAATACGTCGCAGTTCCAATACAGCTTCTGGCGTTTCCTGAATGGAATGTCCGCCTTTAATAATTTTTTCTGAAACAGCGCCATCTAAGTGGGCACTGTTGTAATGCACCACATCGTCATTCATTAACAGATGCTCAGTGCTGTCGGTATTATTGCCAATAATACTGTGATATTTAAATCCTTTGACAGGCAAAATATCTTCAGTTAATTCCGTAAATTTGGAATTTTTACTTAAATCACTCGGTCCATTTTGAATGACGCCATGCCCAATTTCTTTGGTTAGATTTTTTAAATCGACTTCATGTTGCTGCAAGGTATCCGCAAACGCGCTTAAAAATGCAGTCGGTAAGCGAATGACTTTACGTGCTGCAAGGGTGAACCAGCGGTCTGCAAACTCTGTACCTTTATGCGGTGCAGCCAAGAATATTGCACGGTTAAAATTGGTGATGGGTTTAAGGCGCAAACGTGCTTGCAACAAAGGATCAGATTTAAAGCGTTCCAGACGTCGGTTTTTAAGCATTTGCATGGCAGGTTGAGTTAAATCAGTATCGCTGACCAACAAACGTGCCAAAATACCACCCATGCTGTGTCCAATTACTACAGCATCTTTTTTGGCTGCAGCAGAAGGACTGACCTGTTTAAAGCCTTGTTGAAGCAAGGCATAAATTTGGAAACGGCTTTCTAAAATTGGCATATTGGTCGAGTAAAACACTTGCCAGACTTGAAAGTTTTCCCGCAATACAGGATCGCCCATAATATCGTTGGTTAAGCGAATCCACGCTTCGGGGCTACTGGCCAAACCATGAATGAGGACAATGACTTTTTTATTCGGATTATACGGCTCAAGTAAGTACAAATGCGGCATACTGAGTCGTTCTTCACGATCAATTAAGGATAAATAAGCCGATTTACCTAAATTATTTTGCGCTAACCACAAGCCATAAGGTGCAGAAAAGTTAGCTGCAAGCGGGTAGTTCTTTTGTGCAATTTGGGCAGATTCATATTTATACGGATCATAAGCCTTGAGCTTAAAATGCGGCCGATTCAAAATATCTTCAATGGAATTGGCGCTATGTGGTTCTGCAGTGATTGTCGCGGCTAAATAGCGAGCTTGGTGAATATTTGGATTTTTTCCTGCAGGATAATCATATTTTAGCGGATCAATAATATATTTGCTTTTGCTCAGATCATCGTTTGGATTTTCAGGCAATACCACCAGAAATTCAGACCCAAAACCATCACGGCGCGTGACCGAGCGCAAACCCGAAAAGTTCAGGTTATAGGTTGACATCAACTGCTGAATTTTTTGTTGTTTCAGCTGCGGGTAGTACTCAAAATCAATGTCATAAATGCTGTTGCCAACACGAATTTGTTGTTGCAATTCATCGTGTTTATAGCGCAGCGCATAGCTGCTGACCAATTTGGCAATCGCCTGATTATAAAAATCCCGAATTTGGACTTGTCTGTTATCAAAAAGACGGTCTTGCGGCGCACGTTTGGTTTTAAACATGTAGGCGTAACTATAACGAATACTTTGATCGAGCATGTGCAATTGCTGATCTAAACATTGTTCATAATTGGCATGATGAATTTTTTGTTGTTCTTCCGATCTTTTACTGTTCAGAATACTGATTTTACAGGACGATGAATTTTCCAGTTCAATCGCTTTCGCTAAATATAATTCACTGGCGGTTGAGAGCAGTTGTTCATCCTGAATTTGTGGGATTTGCTTGAGTGCACTCACACATTCTTCAGGTTTTTCGGCACAAATATTGGCTTCACGTCCTGTCATCGACAAGACATTTAAACTGGCTTCACTCAGTTTTTTGCGCGATAAAATACTATCACGTTCATTGGCAATACTAACTTTTAACGCCTGATTTTTAACACTGACCACCTGACAACCAGACAGCAGTGTTGTACTGAGCAATGCAGCAATCACAATTTTATTCATGGAAAGTCTGGCTTAATTTTTAAGATTTTTTTCCATCATACGTTTTTTTAAAGCTTTTTCAATTGCGTAGAAAGCAAAATAGACCGTCGAAACGGTCTATTTTTAGGTATTTTTGTATCGATTTTTTATTAAGTGCGTGGTGCGATCACTTGCCACACATTCCAGCGACCTTGCTTTTCAATTTCAGCAATCAAACGGTCAGCCACTTCGGCTTCTTGCGGGTATTTGATTTTATAGTTTTTCAAAGTTTGTACTGCATTTTTCTTTTGTTCCATGGCAATATAATTGTTTGCCGCAGACAAATAAGCTTCCTGCACACCTGCTTTCATGGCTTTGTCTAAATAAGGAATGGCTTCACGATGACCGCCACCTTCAGACAGACCGAAACCAAACCAGAAATTCGCTTCGGCATCTTCCTGATTAATTTTTAAGATACGCTGCGCATAGTTAAGTGAGCGTGTGGTGTAAACAGAGCCTAAGTCTAGGTTACGTGCCATAACACTGGCTTTAAATGCACGCATCAAAATATCAAAAGAGGCATTTTCATTGGCTGCCAAAGTGTCTAATTGTTGAGTCAATTCTTTGAGCTTTGCCTCGAAACCACGACGTTCCTGACGTTCGCTAAAACGTGGTGGATAGTGACGTGCTTTGCCTTCGACCAATTGTAAGAAGTCATCAATTTCGGTGATGTCAATTTCGTTTTCACCTGCCAAAACTGCAAACTTCAAGCTACGGGCATTGTTATTGACCGTAGGTACAATCAATTTGTTTTGATCTAAGGTAATGCTTTTGCTTGGATCATTTGGGTTAGTAACCACCATTTTAGTCACAGGCTGTGCTGCTGCTTTTTGTAGGTTAATTTCAAATGGTGGTGGGGCATCATAATTAAATGGATTTAAGGCATAGAATGGTGCACTTAATTCAGGTTCGGTAAATACGATAGGTGGTTTTACTTCTTGTTTTGGTGGTGCAACACAGGCGCTAACGAGCGTTGCGGCTAGAATACTGAGTGCCAAAGGCTTAAGGGTCATGGTGTTCTTCCGTTCAATTTATTTTAAAAGTGAGAGGTGATTGTGTCGGATTAAAATATTGCATGTCGGTCAGTCTAAGAAATCTGTTCCGAACATGCAATACAATTGAGGGGGCTTAGTTACACAGTGATACGAAGTTTTTTTAAGTATGTAGGATTGATCAAATAAACAGCCCTATTTACTTTGTGCTTCACACTCACGTCTAACATCTTCAATTATTTTTAATTCTTCTGCACTATAAGGTTGTTCATTTTGCTGTGGGTTTTTAAAGCTTGGGTCAAGTAAAGAGAGACGCTGACATAATAAATTCATACGTTTTTCATTTTGTTCCAAGCGATCTAGTAATACTCGCATGCCGTCCAATACTGGGTCAGATTGGTCCTGCGTTGCTGCATAAGGTTGGAAACCAATACTGGCAGCATAATCACGACGACGTGCTTCCTGATCATCGGCAGGTTTATTTTTCATAATAAAGCGCGCAGGGTTACCCACAGCAGTTGCGCCTTCAGGTACTTCTTTGGTCACAACCGCATTAGAGCCAACTTTGGCATTTTTATGTACGGTGAATGGGCCTAGAATTTTCGCGCCTGCACCGACTACTACGCCATCTTCCAAAGTTGGATGACGTTTGCCTTTATTCCACGTTGTGCCGCCTAAAGTCACGCCATGATATAAGGTGACATCATCACCAATTTCAGCAGTTTCACCAATCACCACGCCCATGCCATGGTCAATAAAAAAGCGACGACCAATTTTTGCACCAGGATGAATTTCAATTCCTGTAGCAAAACGGCTAAATGACGAGAGTAGACGTGCCGACCCCTTGCAGTCTTTGTTCCATAATTCATGCGCCACACGATGCATAATTAAAGCGTGAATTCCTGGATAAGTGGTTAAGACTTCAAGTGTATTTCGAGCAGCAGGATCGCGCGCGAAGACAGCTTGAATGTCTTCTTTGAGCTGTTTAAGCATTAGTTTGATCCTCGTCCTGTGTTGATGTAGATTTTTTCCATGAACCGTTATTCATTGCTTGTACGCGGCTAAAAATACCGCGAAGTAAATGGTATTCCATACGATCTAATTGTATACGTCCGAAAAGCCGACGCAAGCGCAAAGGCAATAATCGTGGATTTTTTGGATCCATAAATTCAATTTCTGCCAGCATTTTTTCTAAATGTGGATAGAACTGTTGCATTTGTTCATGGTTGACCAAAGGTTCATCCCATTGCATCGCTTCAGAATCTGTCACTTGCATCGTCGCTGCAGGATCGGCAATTTTTCCGACAATATCGATGGCAGCCATACGCATTTCATAGCAAATCACTTGAATGGCTTGAGCAACATTGAGCACACCATATTCTTCATTGACAGGAATCGTCACGTGATAATTCGCCAAAGCCAGCTCTTCATTGGTTAAACCACGATCTTCACGTCCAAAAATAATGGCAACATTTTGCCCATGCTGTGCCACAGCATTTAACGACTTTTCTGCCGCAGGGCGTGCATCTAAGAGTGGCCAAGGAATAGTACGACTACGTGCACTGGTGCCAAAGACCAAATGGCAGTCGGCAATTGCATCTTCGAGCTGTTCAACCACTTCAATCTGTTCAATTAAATCGGTTGCACCTGCCGCCAAAGCATCAATATCTGGATGCGGATAGGTTTTTGGATCAACCAAAACCAATTTACATAGCCCCATGGTTTTCATGGCGCGTAAGGCGCTACCGATGTTGGCAGGCAGGGTGGTATTCACCATGACAATACGCACGTGGGAGAGGTGTGCGGCAACAGCTGCATTGTCGGTTTGACTCATAACAAATCCAGATGGGTTAAATTTTTAATTAAGAATATTGATCAACTTCGGTATGGTATAAATCCATAGCATCATCCATGCTCATATCAGCAGGTGGTGGAGCAATCGATGCAGGTTTCGCCACATCGACAGCTTTCGCGGCTTTGGATTTCACTTGATATTCGATATGCAGGCTTTCTTTACCAAAATAGTCACGCAATTTGACCAAGGCTTCATCTAAGGGGGCGATTTTCCACTGAATGCCCAAATGTAATTCTGCAGTGGCATAAGCATAGTCAAGGTGCAATAAAACAGGAATATGCGTGCATAAATCCACATTACAATAAGGCAGCAACATATTTTGTAAGTCTTGACTCAAGGTCTTGCTTAAATGTTCTGCATGCAAGTGAATTTGAATACTATTGGCGCGTTTTTGACGAATTTCATTCAAGCTAAACGCTTTGGTTAAGCGTCCCATTGGGCGGTCAAAACCTTCACGTTCGTAAATTTCGCCTTCAATCACCACCACTTTTTCAGTTTGTACAATATCTTTAAAGCGTTGGAAGCGCTCATGGTTGGCAGATACTTCAATACGTGCCGTACCATCATCTAAAGTGACCACCATCCGATTTGGGAAGTTGGCGACATCCACCACCAAGCCTGCAAAGACGGTGGTCACGCCACGACGGGTTGGCGTCAGTTCATTAATTTTACTTGGAATAAAGGCTTTTAATTCATTGCGATAGACATCAATCGGGTGACCAGTGAGGTAAAGTCCAAGTGTGTCTTTTTCACCTTTAAGTCGGACTTCATCTGACCATGGTTTTACAGGTTTGGCAGGCTTACGTTGTACTTCTTCAACTTCACCAAATAAATCCATGATGCCTGTTTCACGGTTGGAACGTGCTTGTTCCGCCGCTTGTACCGCTTCTGGCAATTGTGCCATTAAACTTGAGCGTTCGATGCCTAAACAGTCTAATGCACCCGCACGAATTAAGGCTTCAAGGGTTCGTTTGTTGATTTTTTTCAAATCAATACGATGACAGAAGTCAAATAAATCGCGGTATGGACCTTCTTTTTGGCGAGAATCAATCACCGATTGCATGGCTTGTTCGCCCACGCCTTTAATTGCGCCAAGTCCGTAGACAATGGTGCGTTCATCGCTGGCGTGGAAATGATACAAAGACATATTTACCGAAGGTGGTAAAACTTCCAGACCATTGTGGCGACAGTCATCAATCAGGAACACCACGTTATCGGTGTTTTGCATTTCCGACGACATTACCGCAGCCAAGAATTCGGCAGGGTAATGTGCTTTCAGCCATGCCGTCTGATAGGCAACGAGGGCATAAGCAGCCGCGTGGGATTTGTTAAAACCGTAGCCTGCGAACTTTTCCATATAGTCGAAAATATGGTTGGCTGTGGCGGCATCAATGTCTTTTTTCGCAGCACCTTCAATAAAGATTTGGCGCTGTTTCACCATTTCTTCAGGTTTTTTCTTACCCATAGCACGACGTAGTAAGTCCGCACCACCGAGGGTATAGCCTGCACAATACTGTGCCGCCTGCATTACCTGTTCCTGATAAACCATAATGCCGTAGGTTGGTTCAAGCACACCTTCTAGCAAAGGATGCAGATACTCAAACTCGCCACCGTGCATACGGTGAATAAAGTCTGGAATGAGATCCATCGGGCCAGGACGATACAAGGACACGAAGGCAATAATTTCCTCAAATTTGCTTGGGCGTGCTTCTTTCAGCATCTTTTTCATGCCCACGGATTCAAACTGGAATACCGCTGTGGTGTTGGCATTGGCAAAGACTAAATAGGCATCTTTATCGTCCAATGGAATATGGGCAATATCTAGCGGTGTATCGGCTTGGATGCGTTTATTGATATTTTGTACTGCATCTTCAATAACCGTCAGGTTACGTAAACCCAAGAAGTCAAATTTGACCAAACCTGCCGATTCAACATCGTCTTTATCGTATTGTGCAACACGGGCGGTTCCATCAGCATCGCACATAACCGCAGAAAAGTCGGTGATTTTGGTTGGTGCAATGACCACACCACCTGCGTGTTTGCCTGTGTTGCGGGTAATGCCTTCAAGTTTTAAAGCCATTTCCCAAATTTCTGAAGCATCGTCATAGTCTGGGTTAGATGGATTGGTCACCACATCTTTCAGCTGTGGTTCGGCTTCAATTGATTCTTCCAAACTAAGCCCTAAAGGTTTAGTTGGAATCAGTTTAGAAATACGGTCTGCCAAACCATAAGACTTGCCCAAAACCCGTGCGACATCTCGAATCGCACCTTTGGCGGCCATAGTACCGAAAGTGGCAATTTGTGATACCGCATCACGTCCATAGGTGCGTGCCACATAATCAATGACTTTATCGCGTCCTGCAATACAGAAATCGACGTCAAAGTCGGGCATGGATACACGTTCTGGGTTTAAGAAACGTTCAAAGAGTAGTTCATAACGCAATGGGTCTAAGTCGGTAATTTTTAAGCTATAAGCGACCAATGAGCCTGCGCCTGAACCACGACCCGGCCCAACAGGTACGCCATTATTTTTAGACCATTGAATAAAGTCCATGACGATGAGGAAGTAACCCGGGAAGCCCATCGAGTTAATAATATTAATTTCGTATTCAATTCGTTCATCATAAGGTTTGCGAATTTCTGCCCAGTCTTCATCGCGCTGTGTGACAGGATAGAGCACATTTAGACGTTCTTCTAAACCTTGTTTGGATAGGTGCGCGAAGTAGGTATCAATGGTGTGTCCGTCTGGAATTGGATAATCTGGAAGGAAATATTTACCCAATTGCAGCGTGACGTTACAGCGTTTGGCAATGTGATAGCTGTTTTCAATAGCACTTGGAATGTCGGAAAATAATTCCGTCATTTCTGCAGTAGTTTTAAAATATTGCTCAGGACTATACGTTTTAGGACGACGGTTATCCCCTAAAACATAACCATCGGCAATACAAACTCGCGCTTCGTGCGCTTCATAATCTTCACGGCGGACAAAGTGCACATCATTATGTGCCACCACGCCAATATTATATTTTTTAGCTAATTTAACCGCTTCGGCAATAAAAGCATCTTCATCGGGACGATCTGTACGGGTCAGCGCCAAATAGACCCGATTACCAAATTTTTCTATCCATTCTTCTAGCAACGGTTCGGCTTTTTGTGGATTGGACGTGATCAGCATTTTGCCGACATCACTTTGAATGCCGAGTAACAGAATCAGATCATCGGCTTGTTCTAAAATCCATGCTTTATTGACGCAAGGGATATTGAGTTGCTGACCTTCAATATAGCCACGCGACACCAGTTCGGTCAGATTGCGCCAGCCGTGATTGTTCATCGACAATAGCGTCACACGATGATCGGCATCATTTAAACGCAGCACTGAACCTAAAATCGGTTTGATGCCTTGCCCCAAACATTTGCCATAAAACTTTACGGCAGCGTGCAGGTTAGAGAGATCGGTCAATGCCAAAGCAGGCATTTCTTCATTGACTGCAGCTTTAATCAAGTCAGGTACGCGTACAATCGACTCGGTAATCGAAAATTCTGTATGTATACCTAAATGAACAAAGCGCATGAATCAGTCCCTTAAAAAATCACGGGTTAGTTTAGCATGCTCTGCTCAAGACAAAACATGCTGCAAAGTTTTTCCTACGGTTTTCGATGATCTTGACCGTATATCAAAATTTCAGTTTTTTGGATGTTGATATGGCGTGAATCACGTATGCATGGAGAAGGAGTGTGGTTTTAACCCCTTACACACTCATACGAGTAGCAAGGAGTTAAATGGTGAATCTATTTCTGATGTGTAGATGAAAGATTTATCTGAGTTTAGATAACCAATCGCCTAAACTTTGCACCAATTGCACTAAAATTAATAAGACCACCACGGTTAGCATCACGACACTACTATCAAAGCGTTGATAACCATAAGAAATAGCAAGGTCACCAATGCCGCCTGCACCGACTGCGCCTGCCATAGCAGTTGCGCCAATTAAGCTAATGGTGGCTGTGGTTAGGTTCAAAATGAGTGAGCTACGTGCTTCAGGTAAAATAAATTTGAAGATAATCTGTAAGGGTGTAGCACCCATTGCCTGTGCAGATTCGACAATCCCTTCATTGACTTCAAGCAGTGAAGTTTCTACCAAACGACCAATATACGGGCCGACATAAATGGTCAGTGGAACAATGGCTGCCCAAGTTCCGATGGATGTACCCACTAACAATTTAGTCAGCGGAATCACCGCAATCAATAAAATAATAAAGGGTAGGGAGCGCAGTGCGTTTACAATCGGGTTAAGCCCGTGATAAATCACACGGTTTGGCAAAATACCTGTCGGACGAGTCACTACAAGGGTAATGCCCTGAATAAAGCCCCAGATACAACCAAACAACATGGCAAAGAACACCATGTGAAAGGTTTCTTGTAAGGCTGTAACAAACTGGTCAATAGATAAAGAGCTTTTCCAGAAAGGCGCAGTTACTGAGGTCAGCCACTGTACAATTAAATCTCTCATGCTTGTACTCCTGACTGTTCAACTTCAACACCATTGGCTTGCAGAAATTCAAGTGCTTGTTGAATGACGCTTGCATCACCGAGCAATTGTATAAACATTTGCCCAATCACAGCGCCATCAATTTCGGTCATATTGGCAAATAAAATATTCAGGCTGATATCAAACTGTTTAATGACGGCTTGAATTACGGTTTCCTGAGCTGATTTACCTAAAAACTTCAGACAATAAATGCTGTGCTGATTTTGATTTTCCAGATTATTCAAAATATTGATAGGCAATTGCTGCTGCAACACGGTTTGAATAAAGCTTTTGGTGGTCGGATGTTGCGGTTGACTAAATATTTCTAGGGTTGAACCTGTTTCAATGACTTTGCCTTGTTCCATCACCGCCACATAATCACAAACCGATTCAATCACATCCATTTCATGTGTGACCATTACAATGGTAATGCCTTGTTCGCGGTTAATTTTTTTCAGTAATTCCAGCACAGATTTGGTGGTTTGTGGATCAAGTGCTGAAGTTGCTTCATCGCAGAGTAAAATTTTAGGATGATTGGCTAGCGCACGCGCAATACCGACACGTTGTTTTTGTCCGCCTGAAAGTTCATCAGGGTAAGCGTCTTTTTTATGTTTTAAATCAATAAACTCAAGTAATTCATTTAAACGCTTTTCGCGTTCGGCTTTGTTCCAGCCTAACAGTTTCATCGGCATTTCAATATTGGCAGCAACAGTTTTGGTCTGCAATAAATTGAAGTGCTGAAAAATCATTCCAATATGGGCACGTTCTTGACGTAATTCGCGGGCATTGAGTGCAGTAAAATCTTTTTGATGAATGATGACTTGCCCAGCATTTGGACGCTCCAACAAATTGATCAAGCGGATTAACGTACTTTTACCTGCACCACTATAGCCAATAATGCCAAAAATACTGCCTGTTGGAATTTGTAGGTTAATTTGATCCAACGCACGCAGTGTTTGACCTTTGAGCTGATAGTGCTTTGAAATGTTTTTAAATTCAATCATATCGTCAAGAAATGTCCATAAATGAAAAAACAGGCAAAGTTCGCTTTGCCTGTTTTGTTTAACGCATTATATTACTATTTTGCTGCTTCAGTGAAATAGCTGACAGGTTTATTTACCGCAACTTTTGTTCCGCCAAAGTGCTGATCAATATATTGCTTCACCGCTTCGGTATGATACAACGCACCTACTTTTTGCAAGATTGGGTCATTTTGACGATCTGCAGCAGTCGCGAGAATGTTGACATTCATTTTTGTGCTCTGGTCAATTGGCTCGTAATAAATTGAATCTTTCAGTACGTTCAAACCACCTTCCATTGCAAGAGTGTTGCCCAAAACAATTGCATCGACTTCATCTTTTACACGTACAGCCGTTGCCATTTGAATCGGTTTGATTTGAATTTGCTTCGCATTTTCTACGATGTCTGCAGGCGTGCCTTGAACATTGTCAAAACCATCTTTCAGTTTAACCAAACCAGCGGATTGAAGTAATAACAGTGCACGTGATTCATTGGCACCATCATTTGGAATAGCAATGGTTGCACCTGTTTTGAACTCATCCAACTTTTTCACTTTGCTTGAGTAAATACCCATTGGCTCTAAGTAAGTTGTTGCGACCGGTGCAATTTGATCTTTATTGTTGGCATTAAATGCCACCATATAGGCATAAGATTGGAATGCGTTAAGATCAATTTCTTTATTTGCTACCGCCGTGTTCATTGACACGTAATCGGTGAAGTTTTTCACTTCAAGTTGAATACCTGCTGCTTTGGTTTCAGGTAAGTCGGCAATAAAACGCCAAATATCTGCATCTGAACCAGTCGATGCCATATTGACAGTGTGTAGAGCAGAAGAATCTTTTTGTGCCGCGTCAGTCGCAGGCGCTTCTTGTTTGCCACAGCCAGCCAAGCCAACTGAAAGACCAAGTACAAGACCAAGGAGCTTTTTCATGAATATATCCCGAGCAAGTTTAAGCCGTGCCTAAAGTTGCCAATGATTGAGAAGAATCAAATCAGCACGATGGATGGAATCGCATGATGATGATTTTGTATGTTTCTCAAATATGTTGTAGGTATTGTTTGAGTACTGAAAAAGTCAGCCCACAGCTCAATCAATAATTTTGAGATGGATGGGCAATTCACTTTTTCAAAAGATGCACCATCATAACAATAAAAAATAATTCTATATAGTGCTGTGTATGTTATGCATATCACTGTTTTTACAACAGAAAGCGAATAAGTCAAAATAAGTTCTTATAAATAAATATATTCTGTAAAGATTAAGGATTTGAACAAGTGTTTAAATATTTAGGTGCTTTAAAATTTATTCTGCAATCGATAGTAAAAAACGAGATATGAAATTGTCGGTATGAAATCGGCTTAGTTACAAGAATCAGAACATGGCTGTAAATACATAAAAGAAGTTATGAATGATTTTTCCAACGATAATATATCGCCCATATATAAGGCAAACAGAGTAACAATGAACCTATCCCTATAAAAACATAAGCCAAATATATTAATCCTGCAAAAATAAAAAGTATTTGCAATGTAAACTCAACGAATATTGAAATTAAAAATTCTTTGAAGCTTTTTATTTTTTGCATGTTTATTGATCTAAAGTATTTTATAAACGTAGATTACCACAATGTACATGAGTTACAACCTGATAAACAAAAAGCTCGTACAGTGACGAGCTTTTTTATGGACTTAAATTTTTAGGCTAAACTAAAAATTTTAAGCATTTTCACGAGCAATGGCACGATAGCCAATATCTTTACGATATTGCACACCATCAAAGGTAACTTTTTCGCACAGTTCAAGGGCTTTAGCTTGCGCTTCGCCAATGGTATTACCGAGCGCAGTTACACACAGTACACGACCACCATTGGTCACAATCTCACCATCGGCATTGCTTGCTGTACCTGCGTGGAATACTTTCGCATCTGCCATTTGTGTTTCTAAACCAGAAATCACATCACCTTTGCCTGAAGTTTCAGGGTAACCCGCAGTCGCCAATACAATCCCGACAGTTTTGCGTTCATCCCAGTCTGCTTCGGCAGGTAAGTTGCCAGCAATACCTGCTTCAACCAAATCTACCAAAGATGACTTTAAGCGCATCATAATTGGTTGTGTTTCTGGGTCACCAAAACGGCAGTTAAACTCGATCACTTTTGGTTGACCTTTGTCGTCAATCATTAAGCCTGCGTATAAGAAACCTGTATAAACATGACCGTCTTTTTTCATACCTTCAACAGTAGGACGCATCACTTCATTCATGGTTTTTTCAAATACGTCTGCAGTCACGACAGGGGCAGGAGAGTATGCACCCATACCACCAGTATTTGGACCTTGGTCGCCTTCAAAAATACGCTTGTGGTCTTGTGAAGTTGCCATAGGAAGGATGTTGTCGCCATCAATCATACAAATGAAAGAAGCTTCTTCACCTGCAAGGAATTCTTCAATGACTACACGTGAACCTGCATCACCAAATTTGTTGCCTGCTAGCATGTCATCAATTGCATCAAATGCTTCTTGATTGGTCATCGCCACGATCACGCCTTTACCTGCAGCAAGACCGTCCGCCTTGATCACGATTGGAGCACCATTTTTTTCAACAAATGCTTTTGCCGCATCAACTTCGGTGAATACGTCATAGAATGCAGTTGGAATGTTGTGACGTTTTAAAAAGTGCTTGGCAAAGGCTTTAGAACCTTCAAGCTGTGCAGCAAACTGGGTTGGGCCCCAAATTTTTAAACCCGCTTCACGGCAGGCATCTACTACACCATTGACCAGTGGTGCTTCAGGGCCAACAATGATTAAATCAACAGCATTATTTTTGGCAAAGTCGATGATTGCAGGGTTATTTTGAATATCTAACGCTACATTCTCGCATTTGTTTTCTGTTGCCGTACCTGCATTACCCGGTGCAACGAAGACTTTAGCGACTTTGTCATCTTGTGCGATTTTCCATGCCAACGCATGTTCACGACCGCCGCTACCTAAAACTAAAATATTCATCTAAAAATCCCTCAAAGAATAAAATCCCCCTAGCGAAGCTATGCTTTTCACCCTTGAAAAGGAAGGAGATTGTGCATAAAAACACAGTTCCCTTACGTGAAAAGTCCCCCTTTTATAAAAAAGGGGGATTTCGGAGGATTATTAAATACGACTTCTAATTAATGAGTTTAATTAGTGACGGAAATGACGCATGCCAGTGAAGACCATTGCAATACCAGCTTCATCTGCTGCTGCAATCGTTTCTTCATCACGCATAGAACCACCCGGTTGAATAATGCATTTGATACCAGCTTTAGCTGCGTTATCAATACCATCACGGAATGGGAAGAATGCGTCAGATGCCATTACTGCACCTTCAACCACTAAACCTGCATGTTCTGCTTTAATGGCAGCAATACGAGCAGAGTTTACACGGCTCATTTGACCTGCACCAACACCAATGGTCTGACGGTTTTTTGCATAAACAATTGCGTTCGATTTTACGTATTTCGCAACTTTCCAAGCAAAGATCATGTCGTCAATTTCTTGTTCAGTTGGTGCACGTTTGGTCACAACTTTTAAGTCATCTTTAGTGATCATGCCCAAGTCTTGATCTTGAACCAATAAACCGCCGTTGACACGTTTGTAATCCATTTGTGGAGCGCGTGCATCAATCGCAGGAAGCTCACCACATACCAATACACGTACGTTTTTCTTCGCGCCAGTCACTTCAAGTACGCCATCTGCAATGCTAGGCGCAATGATTACTTCAACGAATTGACGGTCTACAATCGCTTGTGCAGTGGCAACGTCTAACTCACGGTTAAACGCAATGATGCCACCAAATGCAGATTCAGGGTCAGTTGCATAAGCAAGGTCATAAGCCGCTTGAATACCGTCTAAAGATACAGCAACACCACATGGGTTCGCGTGTTTTACGATCACACAAGCAGGTTTTGCAAATGATTTCACACATTCAAGTGCGGCATCAGTATCTGCAATGTTGTTATAAGATAATTCTTTACCTTGAAGCTGTTTCGCTGTAGAAACAGAAGCTTCAGTTGCAGCAGGGTCTACATAGAACGCTGCAGATTGATGCGGGTTTTCGCCGTAACGTAAATCTTGCGCTTTGTTCAATTGTGTATTGAATGTACGTGAAAATTGGTCAGCAGTACCTTCTTCTTTACCTACACGTGCACCTAAGTAAGAGGCGATCATGCCGTCATATTGTGCAGTGTGTTCAAATGCTTTCACTGCCAAATCAAAACGAGTTTCGTAAGACAATGCACCGTTGCTTTTCATTTCTGCAATAACAGTCGCATAGTCAGAAGCATTTACTACAATACCTACAGAAGCATGGTTTTTCGCTGCAGCGCGAACCATAGTAGGGCCACCAATGTCGATGTTCTCAATCGCATCTGCAAGTGAACAATTTGGTTTTGCAACAGTCGCAGCAAATGGATAAAGGTTAACAACAACCAAGTCGATGGCATCAATATTGTGTTCTGCCATGACTGCTTCGTCTAGACCACGACGAGCCAAGATACCGCCATGAATTTTTGGGTGTAACGTTTTTACACGACCATCCATCATTTCAGGGAAACCAGTATGCTCTGATACTTCTACGACAGCAATATTGTTGTCTTTAAGCAACTTATAAGTACCGCCAGTAGATAAAATTTCTACCCCAAGAGCAGCAAGGTCTTGTGCAAATTCAACAATACCTGTTTTGTCAGAAACAGAGATTAAAGCGCGTTTAATAGTCATGATCTTCGTCACAGTTTTCAATTACAGATTAAAACAAACTAGCAAAATGCAGGTAAAAAAAATGCCTGCGGAGGTCGCAAGCATTTTATCACTTATTCACTCATTAAACCGTGAGCTTTTAACTTTTTACGTAAAGTACCACGGTTTAGTCCAAGAATTTCAGCAGCGCGTGTTTGGTTACCGCGAGTGTATTCAAGAACAACAGATAAAAGAGGTTTCTCCATTTCTGCTAACACCATGTCATACACTTGTGAAGGTTGTTCACCTTGTAGTTGTGCAAAATAATGGCGAACTGCGCGATCTACGTGAATACGTAAAGCAACATCAGATTGTGCAGTAAAAATAGGAGATTTGCTATTCATGCGAATTAATCCGAAAATCAGATATCACTGGGATAAAGTGATATATCAATGTGGTCTATAAATTAAATGAACTCCGTTTTAGATCCTAAAACGGGAAGTTCTAAAACTGGAACATTTAGCTTGCCACAACTCTAGGCATTGGTCGAAATTTAAGCGTAACAATACATTAATAATTGTTACAGACCAAAATCAAAACAAAAAATCTACTCTGTACGCGATATATAAAAATAAAGCGCATTAGACAGATCTATATTTGTTGTGAATCTTGCGAGGAGTTTGCAGCACAAAGCTTTCGTGGCGCGTATGATACCATTGTATGAGAAAAAGTGAGCAAGAAAACTGCAATTTTTTTAATTTTTTTCGCTATTTTTTTGTGAATTAAGGCTTGATAATTTCTAAAGTATAGGCATCGAAGTCGTTTCGTGATATTGGAACTAAAATGTCAAACTTAAATGGACTGTTTTTAGGAATACGTTGAATGCTCGAAAGACTTTCGACCAAATACTCCTGTGGGGAATAGATGTAAGTCGATAATGTTTGTTGTTTTTCTTTTAAAGTGACTTTGATATTAGGCAAAGCCAAGCTTTTATCATAGTAATTGATCAGCTCACCCGTAAATTGTGTATTCATACGATCTACACGTTTAACCTTCACGCGATTTGCTGAAATTAAGCTATAGCGTTCTTCTAAACTGCTACAGTTAAAAAATTGACAGACTTGGGTAAACACAGAATTCAGTGCAGGGCTGCTGTTTAAAAACTTTGGGTTAAACCACAAAATTTGGAAGATCAACAAGCCAATCAATAAAAGATTAATAATTCCCCAAAGTAAGTAGTAACCATTGCCATGCTTTTTTTCACTTTCAAGATCAGGCGCAGACAACTTCATGGCAGGAATGTTGCCAATCGGTTCAGTACTGAAATAATTGAGGTTATTCAGATAGGTTTTCAGATCAATATTGGAATGTTCAACTTTACGCTGAAAAATATCTAAAATATGTTGCGGTTGCGCAAGTTCAGCAGTTGCCTGCATAAAACTGCGGTTTTGAATGTGATGTAATTGTGATGTGACTGAGTTTTTATTTTGAGGAAAGGCAAATACCAAATGCGAAAGAGCATTAAAGGTATTGTCGCATTTAGGACAACAAACCATCCCTTGCGCAACGGTCAGCTGCGCAACGGATACTTTATAAACAGTTTGGCATTCAGGGCACTTGGTTTGCTTGTCACTCATAACTCAAAAATTACAGTTAGTGGGGATGGCGTTTCCCAGAAATTCGACACCAGTTTTCTTCACGTTTTTCGACTTGTACTATATCAAAAAATTCAGAATAAACACTAGAAACTTCAGCAACTTGCTCTTCAATTACACCTGCAAGTGCGAACTCGCCCTCAGATTTAATTAAAGTTGCAAACTCTGGCGCAAGCATCATCAATGGGCCTGCCAAAATATTGGCAACTAAAATGTCTGCTTTTTCATTACCGATGGTTTCATTGAACTCTTCTGGAAGTCCCACATATAAGTTTTTAAGTACACCGTTGAGTTCTGCATTTTGTTTGGTCGCTAAAACTGCTTGCGGGTCAATATCAGTCGCATAGACTTTTTTTGCACCGAGCAACAAAGCCGCTACTCCTAAAATACCTGAACCACAACCGTAGTCGATCACGACTTTATCTTTTACATTGGTTTTACCTAACCATTGCAGGCACAGGAACGTACTGGCATGGTTACCTGTACCAAAAGCCAAACCTGGGTCAAGTTTAATATTGACTGCATCTGCCTCAGGTGGTTCTAACCATTCAGGTACAATCCAGAATTTCTCTGCAATCTGGATTGGCTCGTAGTAATCCATCCATGAGCGTTCCCAAACCTGATCTTCCAAAAATTCACTGCGTAAAGGGGCATCTGGCATTTGCGCACGAATAAAGGTTTCTAAGGCTGCAACATCAATTTCTTCACCTTCGTCTTGTGCATAAATACCTGTCACAATGACTTTGTTCCAAAGTGGTGTTTCACCTGGCAGTGGCTCAAGTAAGTCCTGATTTTCCGCATCATCTAAGGTTACGCTGACTGCACCCAATGAACTGAGCAGGGTTTCAGTAAAATCGACTTGCGCTTGATCAACAGTAATATGTATTTGTAACCACTTCACGGAGATAACCTAAAATTTAATGCGAAAGCGCTATTGTAACTGAACTGGTGCAGACGCTGTTATTTTTTATTCGGATTGCGAAAGGGAAAACTCTATACGATTGGAAGTTTCAAATTCGCTTTATGCTTATAGTCGAATAATGTGACAAAAATATAACTCTAAAAAATATAAGTTAAGAATTTGTTTGAACCATCATCGCTCAATCATCCCCAAAACAGTCAAATTGCTGGATTGGGGATGATTGAGAGACTTGTTTAGGATGCAGATTGCTCCGATGCAGGTGTCGGCACAAATTTATTTAGTAATGTGCCTAAAATTGCGGCAAAAATATACATGAAAATAGAATAAACCGCAGCAGGCATGGCAATGGTTGAGCTTGACATAACGGTTAGGGCGATAGTCATTGCAAGGGTACTGTTGTGAATGCCAATTTCAAAGGCGCAGGCTCGGGCTTGTTGGCTATTTACGCCAAAGAAACGCGGGACAAAATAACCAATCAATAAACTGCAGGCACAGAACAGGGCAGTGGCAAGTCCTACATCTGCCAAATAAAGCATGATGTTGTTTCGCTCTTTGGCAATTGCGCCAATAATAATCACAATTAGAAAAACCACAGCAAAAATACGCACAGGTTTGTTTAAGCGGTCTGCCGTTTGAGGGCTAAAATGGCGTACTAACATCCCTAAAGTGACAGGGATAATAATAATTAAAAACACCTGCAATACTTTGGCAAATTGTAAGCCAACTTGTTGCCCATCCTGCATAAAATGCTGAATGGCAAAGTTGACAATCAGTGGTAAGGTAAATGCTGCAATCACGGAATTGACGGCAGTAAGGGTGATGTTTAGGGCAATATCGCCCTTATATAAGTAGCTAAACAAGTTGGCTGTTGGCCCGCCAGGAGATGCTGCCAGTAGCATGAGTCCGACTGCAAGCAATGGTGGTAAATTCAGCAGTTTACAAATAAAAAATGCAATTGCTGTCAGGACGACCAATTGACAAAATAAAGCAATAAACACCGCTTTGGGGTGTTTGCTCACCCGTTTAAAGTCGTTAGGAGTGAGTTCTAAGCCAAGTCCAGCCATGACCACGGCCAAAGCCAGCGGCAAAAATATTGTGATTAATCCTGAATCCATAAACACTCCTTTGTTTTTACATCTACAATAATTTATTTGATATTTAACTGTTTGTTTAATATGTAGTTAATTTTGCTCACGTTTTAAATTGTATTTTTATTGTGGTTTAAACTCTGCTCCTGTTTGTGTTGATGGGCAAGTTTGGCCGATTGTCTAGCTAACATACTCCCTAAAATAAAGCTGAACATATACATAAAAATGGTGTAAATCGCAGAAGGAATGGCAATTTCAGTGCTTTGCAAAACCGATAGCGCAACGGTTAAAGAAACAGCAGTGTTATGAATGCCAATTTCAAAACAACAAGAGCGTGCTTGTTGATCAGGCACACCCGCCAAATACGGCACAAGATAACCAATAAGTAAACTTAAAAAGCAAAAAAGCGCTGTGGCGATACCAATCGCACTGAAATAGTCAAAGACATTGGCGCGTTCGCGGAAAAGCGCATAAAAGAATAAAGCGAAAATGAAATAAATGGACATCAAACGCATAGGTTTGCCCAACTGTAATGCAATTTGTGGCATTGCATTACGCACCGCCATTCCTACACATACAGGCACAATAATCAGTAAAAAAACCTGTGCCATTTTTTCAATTGGCATGCCAATTTGTTGTTGATCGGTCATAAAATACAGAAAAGACAAATTAACAATAAAAGGCAGCGTAAAGGTTGCCATCACAGAGTTCATTGCGGTTAGGGTAATATTTAGGGCAACGTCACCTTTATAAACATAGCTAAATAAGTTCGCAGTAGGCCCCCCTGGTGAGGCAGCAAGCAGCATTAAGCCAATTGCCAATAGCGGTGGCAATTCTAAAAATAAACAAATTGAAAATGCTAAAACAGGCAAAATGACCAATTGTGAAAAAAGCGTTAAAAAAATGACTTTAGGAAATTGATTGACCCGAATAAAGTCTTTAGGCGTGAGTTGTAAGCCTAAGCCCATCATCATCACAGCCAAGGTCAGTGGTAGAAAAAAGGTAAAAAAGCCTGAATCCATAGCACATCCTTTATTTTTTTCTTATGGGTATAATTTTCCCTCTCTTTGCAGTGTAATTGTTTTTTGAGCTTGTGCAATAAACAAAGCAGTCACTTCTTATAAATGACTGCTTTGGTGTTATTTTCATGCTTTCAGTTTGAATGAATACAAGCCGATCTGTTCATGAAAATATAGATTAAGTGATTGATCACATGGCAGCAGGGCGTGGTGGCGTAAAGCCTAAGGCACATTTGCCTTTTAACTCAGTACCATTGACTGTAATGACGGTACTTTGCGCATCTGCCATACAAGAACGGTATAATTCAGGCTCATTGCCTTGTAATTGCACTGCTTTAGATGAACTAAAGAATTGTGGTTCACAGGTACCATTCCAGATAATCCCACGATAAGCAAAGCTTACAGGTGCGCCCTGAGTTTTACCTTTACAGACTTGCTGGAATTTTTGCGCGTTATAGACGGTTTCTACTTTATCATTTGCCTGCACTGCAAATGGACTGAAAAATAAGCCACAAAGCATAGAGGACAGCAAAATTTTCTTATTCATGATGTTTCCCTTTGTTTCTCATATCTGTGCTATTAGGATAAAAAATAGACAAATTAAAACAACGGTGATCTGGTTAATTTTTAGGTCTAAATGTTTTTATGTACAGTAAAAATGCAAATTTGGATTACAAAATATTAATTTTGTAGCGCGGTTAAGCCAATAAAATCGACTGAATCTGTCAACTTATGCCACAAGTTTTGCTATAATATTCCGTCTTTATTTTTTATCTCTCATTGACCATTATGCACTATCCTAAAGTTTACGATGTCATTGTTATTGGTGGCGGTCACGCAGGCACCGAAGCGGCGCTTGCAGCAGCACGTATGGGTCGTCAAACCTTACTCTTAACTCATAACATTGAGACTTTAGGGCAAATGAGCTGTAACCCTGCAATTGGCGGGATTGGTAAGTCGCATTTGGTACGTGAGATTGATGCCTTAGGCGGCGCAATGGCATTGGCTGCCGATAAAAGCGGGATTCAATTCCGTATTTTAAACTCGCGTAAAGGTGCTGCTGTTCGTGCAACACGTGCGCAGGCAGACCGAGTTCGCTTTAAAGCTGCGATTCGCGCCACTTTAGAAAACCAAGCCAATTTAGATATTTTCCAACAAGCAGCCGATGACCTGATTGTAGAAGGCGATACTGTAAAAGGTGTAGTCACTCAAATGGGGATTCGTTTTGATGCGAAAACCGTGGTATTGACCACAGGTACATTCTTGGGTGGTGTGATTCACATCGGTTTAGAAAAATCGAGCGGTGGTCGTGCAGGCGATCCTCCATCAATTGCTTTGGCGGCACGTTTACGTGAATTAAATTTGCCTGTTGGGCGTTTAAAAACAGGTACGCCACCACGTATTGATGCACGCTCAGTCGATTTTTCGGTCATGATTCCGCAGCCAGGTGATTTCCCATCACCAACCATGTCATTCATGGGTGATGTGTCGATGCACCCTGAACAAGTGAACTGCTATATCACCCATACCAATGAACGTACTCACGAAATTATTCGTGGTGGTTTAGATCGTTCACCGATGTATACAGGTGTGATTGAAGGTGTTGGCCCACGTTACTGCCCATCGATTGAAGATAAAATTCACCGTTTTTCTGATAAAGACTCGCATCAGGTATTTTTGGAGCCTGAAGGTTTAGATACACATGAATTGTATCCAAACGGGATTTCAACCTCTTTACCGTTTGATGTGCAGTTCGAGTTAGTTCGTTCAATCCGTGGTATGGAAAATGCGCATATTTTGCGTCCAGGTTATGCGATTGAATATGATTACTTCAATCCACAAGCCTTGAAATTCACTTTGGAAACTAAAGCCATTAATAACTTGTATTTTGCAGGTCAAATTAATGGTACGACTGGCTATGAAGAAGCGGGTGCGCAAGGTGTGTTAGCTGGTTTGAATGCGGCACGTCGCGCTTGGGATCAGGAACAATGGACACCAAAACGTGACGAAGCTTATATTGGTGTATTGGTTGATGATTTGATCACGCTAGGTACCAAAGAACCGTACCGCATGTTTACCTCACGTGCGGAATACCGTTTGATGTTGCGTGAAGATAATGCCGATCAGCGTTTGACGCCAATTGGTCGTGAGCTTGGTTTGGTGGATGACACTCGTTGGGCAGCTTACTGTGAAAAAATGGAAGCAGTAGAACGTGAAACAGGGCGTTTACAACATTTGTGGGCTGCACCAAACAACCCAATGGGTAAAAAATTTGTTGAAATGACAGGTGCAGATTTATCCAAAGAATGTTCTGCGATTGATCTGTTAAAACGTCCAAATATCAGTTTTGCGCAAATCGCAGAATTAACGGGTTCAGACGTTTCTGCACAAGTGGGCGATCAAATTGAAATTGCAGTGAAATATGCAGGTTATATCAACCGTCAGCATGAAGATGTCGCACAATTAAAACGCTTGGAAGAAACCAAAATCCCTGCCGATTTTGATTATGATGCAGTGTCAGGTTTATCGCGTGAAATCACGCTAAAATTGAAGCATGTTTTGCCTGAAACTTTGGCACAAGCCAGTCGTATTCCAGGTGTGACACCTGCCGCAGTTCAATTGGTGATGATCACCATTCGTAAAAATGCACAGTCACGTAAATCTGCTTAAGGTTTGATGGATTGATGAAGAAGCCCACAATTTAAATTGCGGGCTTTTTTATGCGCCAAAGTAAATCAGATGCTAAGCAAAGAAGAAGTTGCGTATAAGAATAAATCTGATTTCGACTGCATATCTTATGATTTCACAGCTAGATCAGGAGCATTTAAAGTGACACTTATCAACATAGATAGGAGCAAAATATGACTTTAAAAAGCATTCGTTATAGTACAGCTGAACTGGCATGCCCACGCTGAACGATGCCGAGTCAATTTTAATTTTAACTTCAATCAGCAATCACAATAATTTGATTTAAAAGAGAACGATAATGCTATCGCCCCAATATATTTGGGGCTTTTTTATTCCTGAGTTTGATGCACCGCATTGGCAACTTCTACAGGTTCAATCTGAATTAGCTTTTTACCAAAACTACGCAACCACCAAACCAATTGTGAGGTAAACGGCACAGTGGCAGTCACCAACACATTACCATTTTCCAGTGTTTCCATAGTTTGATCTTTGCTTAATTGGCTTTCATCGAAGTAAATGGCATCAGCTTTTTGCATGGTGAGTTTGAGCTGAATATTTTCAGTAGCTTTACTGAAATCGACTCTAAAACCTAATTCGCCAGATTCAATATAGGCATCAATATCAAAATTAACAGGATGCAAGGCGCGTGAATCTAAAACTTTGGCTGCTTTAAAACGATGCAGGGCAAAGGTTTGAATGTCGGTTTTGTCAAATCGAGTACAGATTAAATAAATCACCGCACCTTTTTGCACCAAAGCCAAAGGATTCAGCACATAAGTTTTTTCTTCGCCTGAATTGCTGCGTGATTGATAAATACATTCTAGTTGTTTGTCTTGGAGCAAGCCTTCATATATCGCCTGTTGTGCATTGCGGTCTACGACTGGTGGAATTAAAGGTTGTGTTGCAGGCACAATTCGCACACGATTAATCCATTGGCGGACATTGTTTTGGGTCGATAGACTGCGTCGTGCCAAATCAAACCATGGGTTCATTTCTTCAATCAAACTTGGCGGCAGCAGATGTTTTAAATGTTCCTCGACCATCATAAACGTTACCGCTTGAGAGCTGGTCATGTGCGGTAAACTTTGAATCGGTGCATCTGAACGCCAGCGCCAACCTTGTGGTACGGTACCATTACTTTCAATTGGAAAGCGCTGAGAAATTTGATTTAAGTCACGTTGAATCGTACGCAAACTAATGTCGATACCTTCACGTTGCAGGACATCGTGTAATTCACGTGTGCCCATCCATTTACCTGTAGAAAGGCGCGATAAAATTTGCCATTGGCGATATAAACTATTCGATGTTTCTTTTTCTTGTATAGACATATTCAATATTTACTAGGTCAATTCATACGGATGAAAACTTGTTCTTCCACACAATAAGAAAACTCGGAATGATTAGCAAGTTTTTTACTGAAAAAGGGCAAAATATAACCGCAGATTTTGCAGTAAATATCACAAAATTTGGACGGGCAAAGTTAATCAAATAATAGAAGTGAATCAGAAACTATGACCTCAAGCCATACTTGGATCAATTAGAAAAGCAAGATTGAATAGTTGTGTTTAAGTGAAAACCCGTCATTGTTTTGTATGGTAGATACAGGTTTATGTAAATAAAAGCGGTCTGAGTGGATGAGTGCTGTAGGTTAATTGGGCAAGGCGATTGAGGTGCTTTATCGCGATGAATTATCAACAGACCTTAGAGTTAGGAGGATGAAACAACCGTGAATTTATCTAGCAGCGATGCGCGAGAAATTTTTTGGTTAGCCCGTTATTTAACCCGTATTCAATATGTATGTCAGCAATTTCCATTTAAACAAAATGATGCTGCTTTGACTTATGCACATGCCTTTTGTTTGCCTGCATTTGATGCAGCTTCTTTAAATGAATTGATTTTAAACGAAGAACAGCCTGCTTCATTTGCGATGCAGTTTGAGCAAACACGGACAAAAATTCAAAACTTGGCACAGGTGTTTTCTAAAGCTACTTATGTTGAATTACAGCAATGTATTCAAAATGCGTGCGATAACGCGAGTTATATTTGTGATGTGGTACAAGACTGCGAAGCACTATTAGATGCAGAACCACAGCAGATATATTTATTTTTCCAATTGGGGCAAAAAATTGAACAATTAGACCGACAAATTCGGTTAAAACAATCGACTGAAAAGACTTTGTCGCAATTGGAAATGATTGTGCAATGCCTAAAAGATTTAGGTTGGACGTCGTTTGTAGACGCATGGCAACAGCTGAAACAGCAACCCGATACCATGCATTTTTATCACTTTAGTGATCATATTCAGCACTTACTTTCGGTGGATTAAGCAGAACTTGTCATGTCAAATTAATCGACAACAATATTATTTTAAGCTCTGTGTAGTTAAAAAAATAGTGGAAGCCGAAGCTCCCATTATGTCTTAACTTATTACTGGCTTTGAACAGCTATCAAATTCAATAGCTTTGACTCGTGCAGTACTTTCGGCTCGGTTACTTAGTCGCGTTCAACCGCAAGTGCAACACCCATACCACCGCCTACGCAAAGCGTTGCGATGCCTTTTTTCGCATCACGGCGTTGCATTTCGTGTAGTAACGTCACGAGGATACGGCAACCTGAAGCACCAATCGGGTGACCGAGGGCAATTGCGCCACCATTCACGTTTACTTTATCTAGGTCTAAGCCTAATTCTTTGGCAACACCTAGTGCTTGTGCGGCAAAGGCTTCGTTGGCTTCAATTAAATCGACCTGATCTAAGCTCCAGCCTGCTTTATTCAGGGTTTTCTTTACCGCTTCAACAGGGCCAAGACCCATAATTTCAGGCTCAATACCCGACATTGCATAGGCTTTAATACGTGCTAAAGGTTGTAGACCTAAGGCTGCAGCTTTGTCTGCACTCATCATCAACACTGCTGCTGCACCATCGTTAATACCAGAAGCATTGCCTGCGGTTACGCTGCCATCTTTTTTGAACGCAGGGCGTAATTTATTCAGGCTTTCAAGGGTAGTATTGGCTTTGATGTATTCATCTTCAGCAAATACAATTGGGTCGCCTTTACGCTGTGGAATGCTTACAGCCGCAATTTCATCTTTAAATTTACCAGCCGCTTGTGCTGCAGCCGCGCGTTGTTGTGAAGTCAGTGCCAATTGGTCTTGTTCTTCACGGTTTAAACCAAGTTTTTCTACAATATTTTCTGCAGTAATACCCATGTGATATTGGTTATAGGCATCGGTTAAACCATCAGCCACCATGCTGTCGATCAACTGGGCATTCCCCATTTTTTGACAGTTTCGCAACTGCATATAGTGTGCGCTTTGTGACATTGATTCTTGACCACCAGCAACTACAATTTCTGCTTCATCACACTGAATCGCTTGTGCAGCCAAATGTACGGCACGTAATCCCGAACCACACACCACGTTTAGCGTTGATGCAGGCACTTGTACAGGAATACCTGCAGCAATTGCGGCTTGACGTGCAGGGTTTTGTCCTACACCTGTAGTGAGTACGTTACCCATAATCACCTGATCGACTTGTTCAGGCTGTACTTTAGCACTGTCTAAGACTGCACGAATTGCTGTTTGCCCCAATTGTGGTGCAGATAAAGAAGCGAGACTACCTAAAAAGCTACCAATCGCAGTACGTTTTGCAGCAACAATGACAACATCTTTCATTTTATATCCTTAAATTTTATGTTTACGTTTCTGTGGATGCACATGATATATAGCATGTGCATTGCTGTTGTTATATGACTGATTAAAATAAATTTACCAAAACATAGCGACCTGGTGCTGCTTCTATCATTGGATATTGCGCATTACCTAAGGCGCGGGCAGGGACTTGTTTCGCCTGCATACGGTGTGACCCAAGCCTGCCAGCGTAGCCACCAAGATTCAGGATGATACTCTGCACCATCAAGCCATTGCTTGGTATTTTCAAACTTGGCAGTATTGGTATAGCAACCGTATTTATTACGACTTGGCGGATTCACAATGCCTGCCACGTGTCCAGATTCACCAAGTACCAGTGTAGATTCACTACCTAAGTAATCTGCACCACGGAAGCAGGTATCCCAAAGCGCGATATGATCTTCCTGCGTAGCAATAAAGAAGCTTGGAGTTTTGACACGAGAAAGGTTGAGTCCAACACCGTTCACTTTTACTGCATTTGGTGAAATCAATTCATTATTCAAATACAAATTACGCAATAAGAAATTATGAATTTTGGCAGGAATATTGGTGCCGTCGCTGTTCCAATACAAAATATCGAAATCTGAAGGCTCTTTGCCTTTTAAATAGTTCTCGATGTAGTAGTTCCAGTACAGGGTATTTTCACGTAACAAACTGAACGTGACTGCCAACTGGCGACCATCAAAATAACCCAATTGATTATTTAAGGTTTCTAAACCACTAATCACAGGTTCATTAATAAATACGCCTAAGCTGCCTGGGTTTTCAAAGTCGATAATGGTTGCCATATACGTGGCAGATTTCACATGACTTTTCAGGCGTTTTGCCAGGTAATAAGCCTGCGTTGCAGCAAGTAAAGTACCACCAATACAATAGCCGATACAGTTGGCTTCTTTTTCGCCTGTAATTTCTTCAATAACACGCAAAGCTTCAACTGCACCTGCGGTAATCAGATCTGCGAAAGTGAGTTCTTTTTGTTCAGCATTTGGGTTACGCCAAGACATTAAAAAGACCGTATGACCTTGCTGACGTAACCAGTTCACCAACGAGTTTTGTTCGCGTAAATCCAGCACATAATATTTATTAATAAATGGCGGCACGATTAGAATCGGAGTTTGATATACATTTTCTGTGGTTGCTTCATATTGCAACAACTGGAAAATTTCATTTTCAAATACCACTGCACCTGGCGTGTAGGCTAAATCTTTACCCAAGCTAAAAGAGTCACTATTGACCATGCGAATAGATAAATATTTTCCGCTATTGACCACATCATCATGGAAAATTTGCATGCCACGGACAAGGTTTTCACCTTGTTCGGTAATGGTTTGCTGAATCACTTCAGGGTTAGTCCAAAGAAAATTGCTTGGTGATAAAGCATTAATCATTTGGCGGGTAAAAAAGTGAAGGCGGTAACGCACTTTGTCTGGAATGCCTTCTACGACATCCACCATATTTTGTACCAGTTGGCTAAACAACAAATATGACTGCGATAACAGGTCAAAATTGGGTTGTTCTTGCCATAATGGGCTGTTAAAACGACGATCACCACTTTCAGGTTGAATGAATGGTTCGATGTCTTTTGCCACACTGCGCATCATCACATTTTGGTAGATTTGCATTTGACCTTGCCACCAGCTCCATTGCATTTCCATCAAGCGTGCTGGATTTTTAGACAAAGCTTCAAAGAACATCGACATATCTTCTTTGTTGAGCTGTGTTAAGGCGTCATTAATAGGGCTTTGCCCATAATAAAATTCTTGTAGTTTTTTCCAGATATCATCGTGGCTAGAGAAAAATTGTAATATATTTTCTTTGAATTGAAATGAGTTCTGTTTCATTTCATCGCTCCATGGCACATGGCTTTTAGCAATCAAATTGAGTGCAAGGCTGAAACTAAAACGGGGAAATTTTCACACTTCCCCGTAACATTCGTCCTGATAACGCATGGTTTTCAGAGCAGTGTTTATTTGTTATTTGGCATTGAATCGCTGACTAACTTTTCAAATTCAGCTTTGAATTCTGAAGTCAGTGTTGCTAATTTTTTGCCATCTTCAATCATTTGCTGACTGAGTTTGTTCATAGTTTCTAATTGCTTGGTGGTGCAGTTCACCATGCTTTGCATGTCTTTCACTTCGCTATTGGCAAACATTTGTGCTAAACCAATGTTGGCATAGTTGCGTGCTGCTTCTAATTGTAGGTTGGTTAAGTTAGCAAAATTTTTTGCAACTATACTGTTGAATTTGGTGTACGGTTCAAACACGTTTTTGTATTGAGCATTCATGTTTGAAAATAAGTCGCCGTATAGCATGGGTGTCACTCCAGTAAATAAACTTGTAGATTCAAATGAGGTGTTACACGCTTAGTGCATGTATAAGCCGCCGTTGATTGATAAGGTTTCGCCTGTTACGTATGCAGCATGATCACTCACTAAATACATAACTGCTGCCGCAATTTCGGTAGGGGCGGCAAGACGTTGCAGAGGAATTTGTGCTTCAATGCTTTTAATTACTTCTTCGCGCATGGCTGTGACCATCGGGGTTGCGGTATAACCTGGTGCAACGACGTTCACGCAGATATTTGAACGTGCGCCTTCTTGCGCCAAAGCTTTGCTAAAGCCGATGATGCCTGCCTTAGTTGCAGAGTAGTTGGCTTGACCAAATTGACCTTTTAAACCGTTCACCGAACTAATGTTCACAATCCGACCAGATTTTTGTTCTAACATTTTGTTAAATACAGGCTGAGTCACTGTAAAAAGTGTTTTTAAATTGGTATCAATCACTTCAGACCACTGCGTATAGCTCATTTTTTTGAAAGTCGCATCGCGGGTAATACCTGCATTGTTGACCAACACATCTACACGACCTTCAGCATCAATCGCTTCTTGAATGGCTGCTGTAGCCGCTTCATGCTCATTTAAGTTGGTTAAAACAAAGCGCACATCGCTTTCTGTAAAGCCGTTGCTTTCAAGCCATTGTTTTTCGCGATCTTCTTCTCTTGGTACAACCGTTGCAATAATTTTATAGCCTGCTGTAACCAGTTGATGGCAAATCTCACTGCCAATACCACCTAATGCACCCGTCACTAAAGCTACTTTTTGTTCAGACATATTCTTTTCCTAAGCAGAATAAGGTTATAAAAATTAAGGAGTTTTTCCTCTTTATTCTTGTTTAGAAATTAAGCGTTTTATATTTCAAAGAGGCTGCAGTTTGATGATGCTTTGAAGTCAAAAGTAAACAAATATTGGTAATAGATTATTTTCTTATCATGTGGATGCTTTTATAAATGGCTTAAATAGTCGTGAAGTCATTGATTCATCGTAGCGCGCAGCACAAACTTCTGAGAACTAGTGAAATGTGATTAATCCATGAATTTGAAGCGATGTGGCAGTTTAAAGACAGTGCGCGAGCATATTGTTTTTTCTTGAGATTTTGAGTGTGATTTTCAGCTAAATATTTGGATGACTGTAAAGCGCTAAATGCAAATGTGGGTGACCACAAATTTTTATCAATATGAATGGAAATACAGTGAATTTAAGAAAATAAAAAGCGAAAAGAAAAATATAAGAAAGAAAAAGAGAATGGCTTAGACGATTGCATGCAGCAAAACTGCTACATGCAACAGATCGAAAAAAGAAAGTTAAATGCTGGTTGCCTTGCGCTGTGGGCGAGGGCTTAAACGACACAACAACTCATAGCCAATCGTACCATTGGCTGTGGCAACATCATCCACCAAACGGTGTTTGCCCCATAGTTCAACTTGTGTGCCTAATTCAACGTCTAAACCTGTGACATCAATGGCAATCATATCCATAGACACACGACCAAGTACAGGCGTTAATTTTGTACCAATCGCAACAAAATTTGGCTGCACAAATGTACGTGGATAACCATCGCCATAGCCAATTGAAACAATCGCAATTTGCATGGCTTGTTCTGCAGTAAAGGTTGAACCGTAGCCGACGTGTTCGCCTGCATCAATTTCATTTAGTGCGATCACTTCTGCGCTTAAAGTCATCACAGGCTTTAAGTCGAGTGTATGCACATTATGTGCGGCAAAAGGCGTTGCACCGTAAAGCATAATGCCTGGGCGTACATAATCAAAATGCAATTCGGGATAACGATAGATTGCAGCAGAGTTACAGCAAGAAGCAAGAATAGGGCTGCAATTGTCTTTGACATGCAAAAATTGCGCGACTTGTTGATCATTTAAAGCATGATCACCATCGGCATTGGCAAAATGCATGGTCAACACACAGGTAAAACCTTCGGCTTTGAGCATGTGAATCACATCAATAATTTCAGGAATTTTAAAACCTAAACGATTCATGCCACTGTTGAGTTTGACCCAGACTTTTAAGCCTTGTGTGATGTAATCAGCTTTATGTTGTAGCAGCCAGTCGAGCTGTGCTTGATGATGCACCACACATTCTAATTTGTGTGCTAACACACTTTGCATTTCATCGGCAGAAAAAACACCTTCAATCAGGGTGATGGGCTGCGTATATCCCAATTCACGAATTTCTAAGGCTTCTTCAACGCAAGCGACACCAAAGGCATCGCTGTCTTTTAAGGCTGCTAAGCAGTCTTTTACACCATGTCCGTAAGCATTGGCCTTGACCATGCTAACAATTTTCGCTGTTGGGGCAAGTTGTTTGACACGGTTTAAATTATATTGCAGTGCCTGACTGTCAATATAAACTGTTGCTTGGCGCACCCTAAATACTCCTTGGGAATGACAATTGGTAATTTGTGTTAGATACACTGTGGAGTGATAAATAAATACTAAAAATAGTTCTATTTAAAAATATTCACTATTGTAGACCTATCAACCTCAAATAGACATGAACATTTAAGTTTTTGATCATAAATTAATTTAAGATCGAAAAATCTATTAGGTTATTGATTGCAAATAATTTGTAAAAGTTTCAGACTTTATTTTTCATATAAAACTATACGTTCTAAAAGCTATTATGGTGTTAGATGCTCTCACTCAGGAAATTCTAAACTGTACGAGTTATGGCAAGATTCAGATGATTGTGGAGAGTGGGTTCGTAATTTAAATGAACTCAAAGAGAGATTAAACAATGCATTTTAAACTTGGATATGTTGAATAAATAATGAAAATATTTTGTTATCTGGGATGGAGTACTTTATTTTTTTGTCAGTCAGTTATGGCTTGTATGCCACATTCACCCAATGACGTTTTTATTGCCCGTTACCAAGGTTCACTGGCAGTACAGGAGAGTTCAGACTTCATCTTTCAACTTAGTTCAGGTCAATTTATTTTTCGCTCAATACTAGATGAGGTTAAATATAAAAAGCCTACTCAATGGTACAGTGGATTTTCAGGTAAAAGTACAGCTAAAAACCAATTAATTATTGGTTTAGCTTATGCACCAGATGGTGCTAAACCCCAGCAATATCAAGTAGTTTCATTTGCAACATTAAACTGTAAGAATGACCAGCTTGTTTTATCTAAACCGATTGTCCCATTTTTAGCTTGGAATAAGCAGACCTCAAATTGTTCTACAGTCGATAGATCAGAGGTTGGGATTTTAGATGGTTTTATAAACTATGATCAGACACATTATTTGGCGCAACTGCAACAAAAGTATCCGACATGCAAGCAATTAAATAAAGCATTTCCATCACTTGAAATGGAAGAAAATAGTCAAGATTATAATTTACTCTCAAGTTGGAAACTATGGTGGGCAAAGTTAATAAGTCAGATTAAAACATGGTTTTAATAAAAAAGAGCAATGCAAGCATTACTCTTCATCATCATACTGAGCATAATACTCAGGAGATAAGTTACTAAAACGCGTATATTGCCCTTCAAAAGCAAGACGTACCGTACCAATTGGGCCGTTACGCTGTTTACCAATAATAATTTCGGCAGTACCTGCTTCTTTAGATTCTTTATTGTAAACTTCGTCGCGGTAAATAAACATGATTAAGTCCGCATCCTGCTCAATTGCACCAGATTCACGCAAGTCAGACATCACAGGGCGTTTATTAGGTCGGTTCTCTAATGAGCGGTTGAGCTGTGACAAAGCAATCACAGGGCAGTTCATCTCTTTGGCCAAGGCTTTTAAGCTACGTGAAATTTCTGAGATTTCGCCGACACGGTTATCGCCCATGCCTGGGACTTTCATTAACTGCAAATAATCGACCATGATACAGCCAATTTTACCGCCATGTTGTTTGGCAATGCGTCGCGCACGTGCACGTACTTCCGTAGGCGGCAGGGCAGATGAGTCATCAATATACAAATGCTTTTCTTGCAGTTGTAAAATCGTGCCTGTGACTTTTGACCATTCATCGCCACTGAGTTTACCTGAACGTAAATTCCCTTGATGCACTTTGCCGTATGCAGAAATTAAACGCATTGCGATTGAGTCTGCAGGCATTTCCATAGAGTAGACAAGGGCAGGCAAATCATTGTTAAACAAAACACTTTCGACCAAGTTCATGGCAAAGGTGGTTTTACCCATAGATGGACGCGCAGCGACAATAATCAAGTCACCCGCTTGCATGCCCGAAGTTTTATTATCTAACTCCACAAAGCCTGTGGTTAAGCCTGTGATGTTACCTTCCATTTTAGAAAGTTCATCAAGTTTGTCGAATACATCGGCAACCACGCTCGAAATGGCTTTTGGGCCTTGTGCTTTGGCATTGTTATTATGTTGTTCGGCAATTTGGAAAATATTGGTTTCGGCCAAGTCTAAAATTTCACTTACGCTACGACCTTTGGTGTCATAGGCATTTTGTAAAATTTCAGAACTGACTTTAATCATGTTTCTGAGGGTCGAGAATTCTTTAATTTTCGTGGCATAGGTTTCTAGGTTATAAAAACTAGAAGGCGAGTCTGCCATGAGCTGCATTAAGTATTCTTCCCCGCCTGCAGCTTCAAGTAAATTTTGTTTAATCAGCCAGTCATTCACCAATACGGCATCATAAGGTGAGTTTTCTTTAGACAAAGAATCAATGGCGCGGAAAATATATTTGTGGCGTGTCGCGTAAAAATCAGATTCTTGTAGCACATCACCCACTTGTTCAAAAGATTCGGCCACAGTCATTAACGCAGCCAAAACAGCTTGTTCGATGGCTAAGTTATGCGGTGGGGTACGAAACTCTTTAAGCGGGCTGTTCTCATTTGGTTTTAGATCAGACTTTGCAGTATGTTGCTTTGCGCTAGCAGTCGCCTGTGACATATAAATCCCTGATTTTTAAAACAGTAAATGCTGAATAATGCACGGGGATAGAATTTGAAACTCATATTCTTTCCACTTCCCGATGATACGCCCTCTAGAAAAAAAAGCGAGTAGATTTTGGTGAAGGATAAGTCAAAGCGTATAGATCGATTTAGGAAAATTGTACTAACTGTATATTCTAAAGACAAAAAAAGAGCATGCGATTAGGCATGCTCTTTTCTTTTGCAGAAAATTACTCAGATACGATAGTAACGAGAACTTCAGCAACAACATCATGGTGCAATTGGATTGCGATGTTGAATTCACCAGTGTGACGAAGCGCACCGTTTGGTAAACGAACTTCTGCACGGTCAACTTCAAGACCAGCATTCGTTAACGCGTCAGCGATGTCACGAGTACCGATAGAACCGAAAAGTTTACCTTCATCACCAGCTTTAGCAGTGATTACGATGTTAACTTCGTTCAATTGGTCAGCACGTGCTTGAGCAGCAGCTAAAATTTCAGCTTCTTGCTTCTCAAGTTCAGCACGACGAGCTTCAAATGCTGCAGTGTTTGCTTCAGTTGCAGCAACTGCTTTACCTTGAGGGATCAAGTAGTTACGGCCGTAACCAGCTTTAACTGAAACTTTATCGCCTAATTTACCAAGGTTCTTAATGCGTTGTAATAAGATAATATCCACAGCTCAACCTCACTTATGATTGTCAGTGTAAGGGATCAACGCTAAGTAGCGAGCTTGTTTAATAGCAAGCGCTAATTGACGTTGGTAACGAGCTTTAGTACCTGTAATACGGCTAGGAACAATCTTGCCATTTTCAGTGATGTACTGTTTTAGTGTATCGATATCTTTGTAGTCGATGTACGTAACGTTCTCAGCTGTAAAGCGGCAGAACTTGCGACGACGGTAAAAACGTGCCATTGATGTTCTCCTTAAGCTTCAGCAGAGTCTTGGTTAGCGTGTTGTGCTTCTTCACGTTGAGCTTTACGCGCACGTTTTTCTTCAGCACTCTTAGCCAATAATGACTCTTCAGTGATAGCGTTTTCACGACGGATGATCAAGCTACGAAGGATCGCGTCGTTATAACGGAACAATTCTTCTAACTCGTCAAGCGTAGTTTGACCACATTCAACGTTCATAAGAATGTAGTGCGCTTTGTGAATTTTGTTAATTGGGTAAGCCAATTGACGACGGCCCCAATCTTCTAAACGGTGAATTTGACCTTCAGCTTCTTTGATGTGAGTTAGGTAACGTTCTACCATACCCACAACTTGATCGCTTTGGTCTGGGTGTACCAAAAGTACGATTTCGTAGTGACGCATTGTCAGCTCCTTACGGTTTATGCAGCCCCTGACTAAATTGAGCCAGAAGCAAGGAGTCACAACCGAAGTTGTGTCGCAAAATTGCGAAGCGTGAATTTTAGAGCTTTTACCAAGTAAATACAAGGCTTGGTCTAAGAAAAGATCGGCTTGGGTAAAAAGGGAATGTAATATTTTGCATCTATGCTTGGAATTTAAATTTTATACTTTGTATTTGTATGTCACTAACTTTTAGAGTGTTTAATTCGAAAATTATTAAGGACGAATAAATCAAAGACAGATAAATTGTTATTATTTAAATATTGAAGTGTGGAGAGGGTAGGCACTCCATTAAAAGATAGAGTTAAACTCTATCTTTTAAAAAAGTATGATTTGCGTGCTTGGTGCAGTTGCTGTAAAGCTAAAACATAAACTCACAACAGTAATTAAAATAACCGAAAATAGGAAAAAGCGTTTTGCCCATAATTGATCATTTTCAGCTTTGAAGCCAATGACGCCAATATAGAACCAATAAATACAAAGTGCATTCAAAATAACCAGATACAGCCAGTTTGCATAACCAAATACAAACAGTCCATTCATGGCAACGGTAAATAACACCACATAAATCAGTGATTCAATTTTCGTTCGTAAAATTGAACGAGCAACTGGCAAAATTGGAATCCCCGCATTTTTGTAATCATCAAAACGGTAAATTGCAATCGCCCAAGAGTGGGGCATTTGCCAAAGTGCATAACCTAAAAAGATAAGTAGTGCAGCTAAGTCAAATTGATTTGCAACAGCGGTATAACCAATGACAGGTGGGCTTGCGCCTGAAATACTGCCAATAATGGTTTGATGAATTGTTGTGCGTTTGGTCCATAGACTGTAAAAGCCGACATAAACCACGAAACCAATCAGTGCAAAAAGAAAAGCGTATGCGTTAACTCCAAACCATAAAATGCTAAAACCAATTATGCCCAATACCACTGAATAAATCAGCGCAATAGGAACAGAAACAGTTTTTTTCACTAAAGCACGGTTTTGTGTGCGTTGCATTTTTTGGTCGATGTCTTGGTCAATAATATTGTTGACCACACATCCTGAGGCGACAACAAGCGTTGTACCAAGCAGAGTAAGCAGTAGGAGAAGGAAATCTACAGAACCTTGGGCAGCTACAAAGTAGCCACCCAAAGTGGTAATAAAATTACCAAAGAGAATTCCTGGCTTTGTCAGGAATAAATACTTTTTCAGCATGACAACCAGTTTAGATCATCATGTTGTAGTGTAGGTAGTTCATGATCCATACAGAACCAACCAAAAGGATGGCAATGGTCAGAATGGTATACACGAATGCAATCACGTTCCAACGTTGCTCTGAAGAAGAATTCATATGCAAGAAATAAATTAATTGAATAAGAATCTGAGCAACTGCTGTAATCGAAATAACAGTAATCAAAATACCACGGCCAAAACCACCTGCCATAACCATACCAAAAGGAATAATGGTAAGGATAACAGAAAGGATAAAGCCAATCGTATATTGCTTAGTGTTACCGTGTGATGCACCAGCAGAGTTGTGATCGTGACTCATTAGAGAACTCCCATCAAGTAAACTACGCTGAATACACAGATCCAAACGATGTCAAGGAAGTGCCAGAACAAGCTTAGGCAAGCTAAACGACGCATGTTCGGAATAGTCAAACCATATTTCTTGATTTGAACCATTAACACGATCATCCAAACTAAACCTGAAGTTACGTGAATACCGTGCGTACCAACCAAAGTAAAGAACGCAGATAAGAACGCACTCGCACTTGGACCATGTCCAGCGTGAACTAAATGGTTGAACTCATAAAGTTCCATACCAATAAAGATCGCACCGAAAACCCAAGTCACGCCTAACCAAGTTAGAACTTTAGCAACATCTTTCTTGTAAGCAGCTAAAACGGCAAAACCGAAAGTTACAGAAGAAATCAACAGGGCAAAAGTTTCTGTTAAAACGAAGCCTAATGACTCGCCAAACAAATCTTTAGCTGTTGGAGTGCCTACTGGAACGTGGCTACTTAATACAGCGAACGCGATGAAGAGTGTACCGAAAATTACAAGGTCACTCATCAAGTAGGTCCAGAAACCAAAGACGGTGATGTCCGTATCATCGTGGTGATGATCATCATGTCCGTGGTTGTCGTGATGAAGTACTTCAGCCATGTCTTAGTCCTTCTTCAAGTGTTTTTCAAGGATCGCATAGCGTTCGTTTTCAATACGCTCAACTTCAGCAGCAGGAACATAGTAGTCCACTTTCTTCGTGAAAGAACTCACGATGAAGCTGATGATTGCCGCAATGAACGTAACGATTGCTAGCCACCAAATATGCCAGATTAATGCGAAGCCCATAGTTGTAATAAACATTGCAATTATGAAGCCAGCTGCACGGTTAGTTGGCATATGGACATCTTCATACTTCGTTGGACGAGCGTATGCAACACCATTTTCTTTGTCAGTCCAGAAAGTATCAATACCATTGATCTTTGGAAGGTGAGCAAAGTTATAGAACGGTGCTGGAGAAGAAGTAGCCCACTCAAGCGTACGGCCATCCCATGGATCTCCAGTAAGGTCTAAGCGTTGGTTGCGTTGTAGGAAGCCAACCACAATCTGCATAACGAAGCAGAATAGACCAATAGCAATTAACACAGAACCGAAGAACGCAATTGCCAAGTATGGATCCCATTCTGGGTTGTCATATGTATTCAAACGACGAGTCATACCCATGAAACCAAGGATATAAAGTGGCATGAATGCAAAGTAGAAACCGAAGAACCAGAACCAGAATGCTGCTTTACCCCAAGTTTCATTGAGTCTCCAACCAAACATTTTTGGCCAGTAGTAAATGATACCTGCGAACATCGCGAATACTACACCACCAATAATTACGTTATGGAAGTGAGCAATTAGGAATAAAGAGTTGTGTACAAGGAAGTCCGCTGGTGGAACTGCCATTAATACACCTGTTAAACCACCGATACCAAAAGTCACAAGGAAGCCAAGTGTCCAAAGCATTGGGGTAGTGTAGGTAATACGACCCTTGTACATGGTGAATAACCAAGAGAAGATTTTCACACCAGTAGGAATCGCAATAATCATGGTCATGATACCGAAGAACGCGTTAACGTTGGCACCTGCACCCATGGTAAAGAAGTGGTGAACCCATACAACAAGTGATAACACACCAATTGCAACAGTTGCGTACACCATTGATTTGTAACCGAACAATGTTTTGCGAGCAAAAGTCGCAGTTACTTCTGAGTAAATACCAAATGCTGGTAATACTAAGATATAAACTTCTGGGTGACCCCATGTCCAAATCAAGTTTACATACAACATTGGGCTACCACCCATGTCGTTCGTAAAGAAGTGGAAACCGAAGTAACGGTCAAGCGTTAACATTGCAATTGTCGCAGTTAAAACTGGGAATGTTGCAATGATAAGTACCGCAGTAACTAATGTTGTCCAAGTGAAAACAGGCATGTCCATAAGTTTCATGCCAGGCGCACGCATTTTGATGATGGTAACGAAGAAGTTAACACCAGTAAGAAGCGTACCTAGACCAGAAACCTGAAGTGCCCAAATATAGTAGTCAACACCAACACCTGGAGAATATTCGATACCAGATAGAGGAGGATAAGCCATCCAACCTGTAGCAGCGAATTCACCTAATGCAAGTGAAACCATCATTAAACCTGCAGCACCAGCGAATAACCAGAAGCTTAAAGAGTTTAATAACGGGAAGGCTACGTCACGAGCACCAATCTGTAATGGTACAGAGATGTTCATTAAGCCAACAACAAGACCCATTGCCACGAAGAAGATCATGATCACACCGTGTGCGGTGAAAATCTGGTCATAGTGTTCTGGGTGTAAATAGCCTTCACCACCACCTTTCGCAAGGAACTGTTGAAGACGCATCATGATCGCATCTGCGAAGCCACGAAGTAACATGACTACAGATACAAAGATATACATGATACCAATTTTTTTATGGTCTACAGATGTGAACCATTCGTTCCACAAGTAGCCCCATTTTTTGAAGTAGGTAATACCAGCAATCGCTGCAAGACCACCTAAGATCATCGCTGCAACAGTTACCAATACGATTGGATCGTAAGGAATTGCATCTGGACCTAACTTACCTAATAAGCTCATGTCTTATTCCCCTTGAGAAGCAGTCGCATGTTCAACTGCTACATGAGTTTCAGAAGCAGGCGCTTCACCAGCCACTACAGGAGCTGAATGGTCAGCACCATGGTAGTTACTCATATAGTTATTGATCACTGATTCAAACAAGCCTTGCTCAACAGAAGAGTAATAAGTCACAGGATGTGGCTGAGTCTTATATGGACCTTCTTTTAAAGCCGTTGCAGCAAGTTTTTTCTCTAATTCAGTTTTGGCGTTACGAACCATTGCATCAATTTGTTTCTGTGAACGGTTACCGTCACGTAAAGAAGCAAATTCAGCTTGATCTAAAACTGTTTTTTGAACAGCTTGAGGATTGATAGTCGTACCTTGACCTGCTTTAACAGCTGTTACCCATTGCTCAAAATCAGCTTGAGTTACAGAGTGAGCTTTAAAGCGCATTTGCGAGAAACCATAACCTGAGTAGTTAGATGAGAAACCACGGAATTCGCCCGTGTTGTCTGCTAAAACGTTCAAGTGAGTTTGCATACCCGCCATTGCATAAATCTGACCAGATAATGCAGGGATAAAGAACGAGTTCATTGTGAAGTTAGATGTTAAACGTAAGCTTACAGGCGTTTGCTCTGGGAAGCGTAATTCGTTAACAGTAGCAATGTTCTGTTCTGGGTAGATGAAGATCCATTTAAATTGTTCAGCAATAACTTGAACAGTTAAAGGAGCTTTTTCGGATTCTAGCGGACGGTAAGGGTCGTACTTGTGGGAACCCCACCAAGTTAACCAAGCTAAAATACAAATAATAATAACAGGTATACCCCATACTACAATTTCAATTGCAGTAGAGTGTGACCATGTTGGTTGATAGTCTGCGTCTTTATTCGATGCGCGATATTTCCAACCGAACCACAATGCCATAATTGCAGATGGAATAACCACCAATAGCATTAGGTAAATCGCAGTCATCATCAGGTTACTTTGACCTGCTGCAACTGGACCTTTTGAGTTCAGAAGTACTAAATCACCGCCACACCCAGTTAAGAGTGCAGCCATCGTAGATAAAGACAATACAGCTAAAATCGTTTGTCTCATTTTACAACCTCGGTGAAGAGTCCCATTCCCTAATTTAATATGGGATAGCGATTAAAGTGTCGCATGATTAAAAAGACATCAAAAAAGATGAAAAAGTCTTCTTAATCATCGGACACCGCTACGTTGTAGGGCATTATGCCTGATATCGACAAACTAAGCTACACATAAAGCGGCTTTAAGTGGAGGGAATGAAAACCAATTTTTATACTCGGAATTATTTGTGTTAATTTTAATTTATTTATATTTATCAATATTATAAGAAAAAAGGGATGATCAATCATCCCTGAATAAATAAAATCAAATTATTGCTTTACGACTTTGGTTTTGGCGAGTTTATCGTGCAAAGCCTGTCGTTTTGCACCAAATGCAAAGCCATAATCTAAAATTGTGATGAAGGGCATAAACATCATATTCAAAATAATGAAAATGATAGAGCGAATAGTAAACACACGCATTAGGCTGACTTTTTCATCGGTTTCAGCATCGACAATCTTAATTTTAGTCAGACGTTTGCCAATACTTTGTCCAGTTTTAGCCAGCAGGAAGGCTTGTATGCCCAGCATAATCAATAAATAAATTGCCACCGCTTGCCAAGCTTGCATTGGAATGAGCTGAAAGAGTTCAGTTTGCAATTGCATGGCTTGATCAGACGTTGTCGCTACCTGCATTTTTTGTTGTAAACCAGACAATTGTTCAAACTGGTCCGCATTTAAGAAAAAAGAGGGAAGTGCTGCTGCAGGCAACCATAACAACATGTCTATAATTTTGGCTAAAGCACGTTGGTTAATGCTCGCCAATTCATTTTTTGTTGCCTGTGTTCTTGAATTTGATGATGCTGAGCTTGGTCGTGATGTGTTTGTAGCCGTGTAATCTGTATTTTGAAAAGGTGAATGTTCAGGGGCAGGTGGTGTGCTGACGTAGCCTTGTGGTTCATATACAAGTTTACCTTGGGTGAGTTCACCTAAAGCTTTCCATTCGCTCATGCCTTGGTGCCAAGCCAAATCTGTCAGCAACACTTGTTGGCTGGCGAGCATTTGGTTGAGCTGCTCTAAGGTGTATGGCCCAGCTTGTTGATTATTTCGTGCCAAGTAAATTTGCATAAATATAAAATCTCAAAAAATGAATTTGAAAAAAAACCCACGCAGGTGCATGGGTTTTCTTTTAACACGTTTTACTACGCTTGTTGAGCTTTTTCTTCAGAAAGGAAGAACCAAGTGTCTAAAACTGAGTCTGGGTTTAAAGATACAGATTCAATACCTTGTTCCATTAACCAACGTGCAAGGTCAGGGTGATCTGAAGGGCCTTGACCACAGATACCGACATATTTACCTGCTTTACGGCATGCGTGAATTGCCATAGAAAGTAATGCTTTCACTGCAGGGTCACGTTCATCGAACAGGTGAGAAACAATGCCTGAGTCACGGTCTAAACCAAGTGTTAACTGAGTTAAGTCATTTGAGCCGATAGAGAAACCATCGAAGTGCTCAAGGAATTGTTCAGCCAACAATGCGTTGGTTGGTAATTCACACATCATGATCACTTTCAGACCATTTTCACCACGTTTTAAACCATTCAGCGCAAGCAATTCGATCACACGTTTTGCTTCAGCAACGGTACGTACAAATGGAATCATAATTTGTACGTTGGTTAAGCCCATTTCGTCACGTACTTTTTTCAAGGCACGACATTCAAGCTCGAAGCAGTCACGGAAATTGTCAGACACATAACGACTTGCACCACGGAAGCCCAACATTGGGTTTTCTTCTTCTGGCTCATATAACTTACCACCAATTAAGTTTGCGTATTCGTTTGATTTGAAGTCAGACATACGCACAATCACTGGTTTGTCAGCGAATGCAGCAGCAAGGGTAGAAATACCTTCAACCAATTTTTCTACATAGAATTCGATTGGCGATGAATAGCCCGCAGTACGCGCCATAACTGCTGCACGTGTTTCACGTGGTAAGCTGTCAATATTAAGCAATGCTTTAGGATGCACACCAATCATACGGTTGATGATGAATTCTAAACGTGCAAGACCAATCCCTTCGTTTGGAATTTGAGCAAAGTCAAATGCGCGGTCTGGGTTACCAACGTTCATCATGATTTTGAACGGAAGTTTAGGCATAGATTCGATTGAGTTCTTTTGAACTTCAAAATCTAAAGCACCTTCATAAATGAAACCTGTGTCGCCTTCGGCGCAAGAAACTGTAACTTCCTGACCATCAGTCAAAACTTCAGTTGCATTACCACAACCTACAATTGCAGGTACGCCTAATTCACGGGCAATAATTGCAGCGTGACAAGTACGACCACCGCGGTTAGTGACAATTGCAGCAGCACGTTTCATCACTGGTTCCCAGTCTGGATCAGTCATGTCTGAAACAAGAACGTCACCTTCCTGAACTTTGTCCATTTCTTTAATAGACGTTACAACGCGGACTCTACCAGAACCGATACGCTGACCAATTGAACGACCTTCACAAATGACCGTACCTTTTTGTTTCAATAGGTAGCGTTCCATAGTACCGACGTTTTCACGGCTTTTTACAGTTTCAGGACGTGCTTGAACGATGTAGATTTGACCGTCATCACCATCTTTTGCCCATTCAATATCCATAGGCGCTTGATAATGTTCTTCAATAATTAACGCTTGTTTCGCTAATTCTTGTAGTTCGTGATCATTTAAAGAGAACTGTTGGCGATCTTGTTTTTCAACATCGACCACAACTACAGATTTACCAGCCGCGCCTTCTTCACCATAAATCATTTTTTGGTGTTTAGAGCCAAGGTTACGACGTAAAACTGAGTGTTTGCCTGCTTTTAATAAAGGCTTAGAAATATAGAATTCATCTGGGTTAACTGCACCCTGAACCACCATTTCACCCAAACCATAAGAAGCAGTAATGAATACAGCATCACGGAAACCAGATTCTGTATCTAGGGTAAACATTACACCAGCAGCGCCAGTTTCTGAACGTACCATACGTTGTACGCCTGCAGACAAAGCAACGACATCGTGGTCAAAGTTTTGGTGTACACGGTAAGAAATCGCGCGGTCGTTGTACAAAGATGCAAAAACTTCTTTAATGGCAATTAATACGTTGTCAATGCCACGGATGTTTAGGAATGTTTCTTGCTGACCTGCGAAAGATGCGTCTGGTAGATCTTCTGCAGTTGCAGATGAACGAACGGCAACCGCGATGTTTGGGTTGCCGTTAGAGAGTGCTTCAAAAGCAACTCGGATTTCTTGTTCTAGTGATGCAGTAAGCGGAGTGTCGACAATCCATTGACGAATTTTTGCACCAGTTTCAGCAAGCGCATTCACGTCATCTACATTGAGTGTTTTTAGCTCTGCTTGAATTTTAGCGTTTAGGCCACTTTGCTCGAGAAATTCACGATAAGCAGCAGCTGTTGTTGCAAAGCCACCTGGTACCGATACACCAGCATTAGATAAGTGGCTGATCATTTCGCCCAAAGATGAGTTTTTCCCACCCACGAGCTCAACATCGTGTTTCCCTAATTTTTCCAGACCAATTACGCGCGCTTCCAAAGTTGTTACTCCACTTTTGCAGTATTAATCACTATCTTGTCATGAAATTATAATAAATCTACTTAGCAATTTGGTTTTACTAAGCGACAGTCATGTAAGATCGGTTTACTATAAAGATTATATAGCACTAAGACAAATGTTTAAGGAGAATTTTAATGTCAGATGGTAAACAAATTAAGCGGAGTGTTTTTTTTATTTCCGATGGAACTGCAATTACGGCTGAAACCCTTGGACATTCACTCTTAGCGCAATTTCCAAATGTGGACTTTGATATTCATATTCATCCTTATATTACGTCTGAAGAAGCGGCTATGAATGTGGTGGCAGAGATTAATGCCCGAGCACAAATTGATGGTCAATTACCTTTGGTGTTTGATACATTGGTTGACCAATATGTGCGTGACATTATCAACACTGCCAAAGCAATTAATTTAGATGTATTTGAAGGCTTAATTAGTAAGCTTTCTGAAGAGTTAGGAACACCACCAACCACTTTGGTCGGGCAGACGCATGCCGTAACAGATTCTGAATCTTACAAGGCACGTATTGATGCGGTGCATTTTGCCTTAGATAACGATGATGGCGCACGTACACGCCATTACGACAAGGCCGATCTGATTCTGATTGGGGTGTCGCGTTCGGGTAAAACGCCAACTTCCATCTACCTTTCTTTACAGTTCGGGATTCGTGTGGCGAACTATCCATTGACTGAAGAAGACCTCGATGACAACCGTTTGCCAGCCGTATTAAAGCCGCATAAACATAAGTTATTTGGCTTGATGATTGATGCTGAACGCCTTGTGGCAATTCGTACTGAACGTAAAGCCAATAGCCGTTATGCAAGTTTTAATCAATGCCAAATGGAGTTGCGTGCGATTGAGGGTATTTATATTTCAGAAGGCATTAAATATTTAAATGTTTCTGAAATGTCGATTGAAGAAATTTCAACACGTGTTTTACAAATGACAGGTTTAAAACGTCGTATTGGTTAATGAAACTATATGTAACCCCAGTTACGGATAAGCCAAAGATTTAATCACATGAATTTTAGGCTTATTCTTTTGGCAAAGTTGATACGCACATAGTGAAGAAAATACGCTTGCTAAAAAACCAGCAATCGAACGATGTTTACTCGTAACTAAGTGATATTTTTCTTTCAATAATCCTATCAATGTTTCAATTTTTTTACGTTGTCGTAGATGAAATTCATCAGAAAATGGCAATAAG